>CAXMLS010000367.1:0-7298 GCA_964194235.1 uncultured bacterium
CTTTTTCTGGATGAAATTGGCGATATGTCGTTGCGCACGCAATCGAAAGTCCTGCGTGTGCTCGAAGAACAGCGCTTTGAGCCGGTGGGTTCGAACCAAACTCTTACGGTGGATGTGCGCGTCATTGCTGCTACCAACAAAAATCTGGAGCAGGAAATTGCCCGCGGCGCTTTTCGGCAGGATTTGTTTTACCGCCTTAACGTCATTCCCTTTTTCGTGCCTCCGCTGCGCGATCGTTTACTAGACATACCCACGCTGTCCCGCTACTTCCTGAACGAATTCAGCGCGGCGTATGGGAAAAAGGGCCGCGAGCTGGGCGATACCGCTATTGAGATTCTTTTACGCTATCCGTGGCCGGGCAATGTGCGAGAACTGCGAAATCTTGTGGAACGGCTGGTGATCGTTTGCCCGCAGCCGCGCATCGAGCCCCACCACTTGCCGCCAGAATTATTTCGCGGCGCGGCGGAAAGCCCGCAGCAACCTTACTCCACGCTCCATGAAGCGCGCAGTGCCTATGAGCGCGAATTTATTTTGAGAAAGTTACAGGAAAACAGATGGAATATGACGCAGACCGCCGGCGCGCTGGGGCTGGAGCGCAGCCACCTCTACCGAAAAATGAAATCCCTGGGAATTGCGGCGCCGGACTGAAACTACTACGGTGAAGAAAAAATCAACCCCAAGAGCCGGAGTTCATGCCCTGACTGCGGCAGGCAGGCCCAAAAGCAAGCCTGTGGCACCCTCCGTCAATTTTTGTTGAGGAACGACAAAATTACTGGCCCTTCGATTTTTCGACTGGAGCAATGTTCGGCTCATTCTCATGGTCCGCTTCGCCGGCACTCTCATCTACGCTCGGTGTCGGAGGTTCCGCCAGCATTTCCCGAGGCGATTCGCCCTGGTTTACTTTCTCCAACCCCTCCAGCTGAAAATGCCAATCCAGTTCTCTGACCTTCAACGGATTCGCGCGCCAGTCCGGCACCACTTTCACAAATAACGCTAAATAAATCTTGATCCCGAACAATTCTTCCAGTTCCTTGCGTGCTTCCGTGCCAATCTTTTTGAGCATCTCGCCTTTATGCCCGATCAGAATTTTTTTCTGCGAGTCGCGCTCGACGTTCATGGTTACTTCAATGCGCAGCAGTTTCGGCAGTTCTTCGAATTTCTCTACGATAACCGCCAGCGCATAGGGCACTTCGTGATACATCAGCTGGATGGCTTTTTCCCGTATGATTTCCGCCGCCAGAAAGCGCTCCGGTTGATCGGTAATCTGATCTTCGGGGAAAAATGCTTCGCCGACCGGCAGTTCGCGCAGAATTGCTTCCACCAGTTCTTGGCAGCCGGCGCCCTTCAGCGCGGAGATCGGCACGATCGCCGAAAACTCAAACGCCTTCTGGAACGCATCGATCAGCGGCAAAAGCTTAGGCTTCGGCAGACGATCTACTTTGTTCAATGCCAGAATTGTCTTTCCTCTGAAGCGCTCGGCCTTTTGGAGCAATAAAGCGTCGGCGTTAGGATAGGCCCGGCTGGCGTCCACCATCAGCAGCAACACGTCAATTCCTTCCAGCGCAGCGGCCACTTCGTGCATCATCTGCCGGCCCAGTGCCGAGTCCGCTTCGTGCAGCCCAGGGGTATCGATAAAAACGATCTGCCCTTCCGGCTTGCTGACAATTCCTTGTATGCGATTCCGCGTGGTTTGCGGCTTGGAGGTAACGATCGCGATTTTCTGGCCAACGAGGCGATTCACGAGGGTCGACTTTCCGGCATTCGGACGCCCAATAATTGCGACGAATCCAGACTTGTATCCTGTGCGGCCCCGAACATCCTTGGTACTTTTATTTGGCATTTTATTTTGCACTTCGCGACCAGCGTTCAGTTTTTCGCAAACAAACTTTCAACGTTTGCGAGCTTCAACCCGCGATACGGTGGCAGCCGCTTGTTTGCGAACGCGCACCCTCAATACCTTCCGCTGATTCGCTTCCAGTACTTCGAAGCGGTGACCTTCCAGATCGATTTTGTCTCCGGGCGCCGGCACTTTCCCGGAGACATGGCTCAGCAAACCTGCAATCGTGGTCACCGCTTCATCTGATTTGTCGCCGAATTTTACGCCCAGCAAATCTTCTACGTTGCCAATCGCCATGCTGCCGCGCATCACCAGGCCGCCATCGCCTTCACGCACTACGTCCGGAGATGGTTGCTTGGAGTCGTAGCCGCTTTCCCCGACAATTTCTTCGACCAGATCTTCCACGGTAGCAATGCCCGCCACCGAACCGTGCTCATCGATGACCACCGCGAACGGCTGGCCTTTCTGCCGCATTTCCCGCAACAGGTCCGAACCCGCTTTCGTTTCCGGTATGAATAATACCGGGCGCGCCAGCTCGCGCACTTTACGTTTGGGCAAGTCCTGATCGGCGATGTGCAGCAGATCCTGCGCGTGCACTACGCCGAAAATATCGTCGAGCGACTTCTCATACACCGGCATCTTCGAAAATTTCTTCTCTACAAATTTCGCGTGCAATTCTTCCAGCGTGGATTCGGCCGCCACCGCAACAATATCCGGCCGGGGCGTCATCACTTCCCGTACGCGCTTGTCGCTGAACTCGACCACCTGCTCGATCAAATCGGCTTGCTCCGGCTCGATAATTCCCTCTTCCTCCGCCACCTCAACGAGCGCCTCTATGCCCTCTTCCGTGCGCTGTTCCTCGGTACGCTCCGGTTCATGCTCGGAGATTCGTGCGAGGGATTCCGCACCTTCCAGGAACACCCGCACCGGCCAGACCAGCCACATAAATGCGCGAATCACAGGCAGCAATCGGAGCAACCATCGGCCGCTGGTCCGGTACAGGAGCATGTCCGGAATAAAGTGCATGGCGATGATCACTTCCAGAGAAAGAAAAACAAAAAATTGCAGTATCGATTCCCAGGCACCGGGAACGAAATGGACCACACCACGAGTAGTTTCCAGAACAAGGAACGCCAGCCAGAAGTGTCCCAGAATCCGGAACGTTCGGCCTCCGCTGCGCCGATTGATTCGCAGTTTCGGTTCGATTTCCGCTTCGAAAATATCCAGATGTTCGTGAATGCGCCCGGTGGTCATTCGGCCGAGTTCGCGATAGATCAGGGCCAAGTAAGAAAAAATAGGCAGGCCGAATGCCAGAATCAAAATTCCAAGCGTGTATAGCCAGCTAAACGTTTTCACGCCAGCCCTAACCGTCGCCGCAGCCTTTTCTCGGTTCGTTCCATTTCACCGCGATCGGCTTCGTGGTCGTAGCCTAAAAGGTGCAGCATACCGTGCAGAATCAGGATCTGCAATTCCGCGGGAAGACTCCGTCCGTACGTTTGCGCGTTCCGCCGGGCGGTCGCAGGAGCGATAGCGATATCGCCTAAAGATTCTCCTAGTTTCGCCGTCGTGGACCCGCGACGTAAGCGTACCGGCTTGCGCCGTTCCACCGCCGGAAAAGAAAGCACGTCGGTCGGTCCTTTTTTCTTCCGAAACGCCTTGTTCATCCGTGCAATTTCCGAATCGCTGACGAGGCAAATCGTGACGTGGGCTTCCCCGAGCCCCAATTCCCGGCGTACACGGCGCAAAAATAATTCAAGGGTTCGCTGCGGCAGGCGCACGGTGCGCTGGCGGTTCAGTATCATCCGGCCTTGATGTCTGGGGCACCCTGAGTGCCTTGGGCATTCCTGGCGTCATCGCGAGCGAGGTCTTCGCCGGAATCTTTGGCAACCTCTTTTGCTCGCCGATCGTTCTTGCCATTCAGCGAATTCGCGCCAGAGTTCCGCTGCGGATGGGTTACGTCGTACTCTTCGTAGGCGCGGATGATTTGTTGTACCAAGTTGTGCCGCACCACATCTTTTTCTCCGAATTGGATGGTGCCAATGCCCTCAATTTTTCCGCACACCTCCAGAGCCTCGATCAATCCGGATTTTTTGCCAATGGGCAAGTCGATTTGTGTTACGTCTCCGGTGATTACGGCCTTGGAATTGAATCCCAGCCGCGTTAAAAACATTTTCATTTGTTCGCTGGTGGTGTTTTGCGCTTCATCGAGGATTACGAAGGAATCGTTCAACGTGCGCCCGCGCATGAAGGCCAGCGGCGCAACTTCGATAATGCCTTTTTCCAAAAACCTGTCCAGTTTATCGGCGTCCAGCATGTCGTATAGCGCGTCGTACAGCGGACGCATGTACGGATCGATTTTCTGTTGCAGCGTGCCGGGCAAAAATCCCAGCCGTTCACCCGCTTCCACCGCGGGCCGCGCGAGAATGATGCGGTTCACCTGCTTGGTGAGCAGCGCGCTCACTGCCATAGCCACGGCAATATATGTTTTGCCCGTGCCGCCTGGGCCGATGCCAAACATCATGTCGTGCTTTTCGATTTCTTCCATGTAACGCCGCTGGCTGGCGTTTTTCGGCGTGACCTGCTTTTTCCCAAACGAGCGAGTGCGCGCCGGCTCGAACATCGCGCGCGGCGATTCGTGTGGGTCCTCGGTAGCGACGCGCATCAGCGATTTAACTTCGGCGCTGGTCAACGACCGGCCGTGACGAGTCAGGTGGTTGTACTCTTCAACGATCTTCACCGCTTGATCGACGCTTTCCTGATCGCCTTCGATCGTCAAGCGGGTGTCGTTCAGGTGCGTGCGCACGTGCAGCAATTCCTCGAGCAAACGCACGTTGTCGTCCAGCGTGCCGAAGAACGATTCAATTTGACCGGAAATGTGAACGGTACGTCTCATCCAATGGGAAGGTTTTCCAGCTACGGGTAACGGGTGGCCGATGGATTCCTCCGGGCTAACCTGACCGCCTTGCAGTCACTCAGGAAGAAACTTCTTCCACCCTATCCCAGCAGGCCAACGCGGTCAAGTTACCTGAGATGTATAGGGCACGGCAGCGCGGTTGTAGAAATAGCGTCACTTCACCTGGCATCGGCAAAATTTTCGCAAATTAGGCGATAAGCAAAATAAAAACACAACTGTTAGAATGCATAGGGGCGATGAACGAAGTGCGTGGGACGATCTAGCAACAAGTTCTTTGAATTTCGTTCGCTAATGCAAAACAACTATTGCCGCATGCGCCTGCTGGTCTTATCGTGTTTCTACGCTTCCGGGGACGTGTTTCATTTTCTCTCAGTCGAATAAGTCCACACTCTCGCTTCGCGGTACGCGCGCATACGCGGTGCTGGCTTCCATTGCTTTTCTCGGTCTTACTTTTCTGAGCCCGGCGTCTGCTCAGCAAGGGGCGCCTCCCGCCATCGCACCCAAATCGACAGTGCCCAACGTTCAGTCCGTCGAAATCAAGGGTCTGGAAGTTTCCGAACAGCTTTCCGAATCGCTGGCCAATCAACTTCTCGACCTGTCGGTAGCTGTGCGCGACCTGAACCGCGAGCAGACCGCACCATACTTCGCCGACAACCTGGCTGCAGCGCCGTTTCCTTCGCAGCCAGGCGCGCCAAAACCGGATATCAAGTGGATTTCCACGCATCCCTGGTCTGCTTCCGGCACTTCTAGCACCTCGACTAGCTCGATCTCGGCCACTTCCATCACCCGTCAGGAATTTCTGGATGCATTCTTTATTTTTCTGTCCCACTTTTCGTCCATCGAAGACGTGCGCTTCAAACTCAAGCTCGCCACTTTCGAGGATTCGTCCAAAGCCGATCTCGCCTCCGAAGAACCCAAAGCGATACCGGGCGCAGTTGGCCACGGGCGCATTTTCTTTTACGTTCTTGGCCGCGATCCACAACTGAAGCGCGAATGGTCCCGCGGCACCATGGAAGCGGACGTGCGTTACAACGAGAACGAGCACTGGCAGATTACCGGATTCAAACTCAGCTCCTTTGATTCCATGGTCGCGGATACGGACCTTTTCTCTGAGGTTTCCATTCCCGCCGGCATTTCCATCACCAAGCCGGCTTTCGGCGCACCCGGGAGCGATGGTTTCACTTACCGCGGTGCGGTGGCCGCCGATTTCAATAATGATGGCTGGGTCGACCTCTTCGTCTGCGGCAGCGAGCACAACTTTCTGTACCTGAATGACGGCAAGGGCAAATTTCGCGACGTATCTGTGGAAGTGGGATTGGACCAGGTGGATCCCTGCGTCGGCGCGGTCGCCCTCGACTACGACAACAGCGGCACGGAAGATCTTTTTCTCACCACCATCGGGCAACAAATGTTGCTCAAAAATCATCTCGACAAGAACGGTAGGCTCCACTTTGAAGATGTTTCGGTCAAGTCCGGCGTGGCGCACACGGCAATCGGATTCAGCGCCGCTGTAGGCGATGTGAATGGAGACGGTCTTCCAGACATTTATGTAACCAGTTACAACCTGTACGGCAAAGTGGTGCCCAACTCCTGGTTCAAAGCCACCAACGGCACGCGCAATTTACTTTTCATCAATCAGGGCGACGGCACTTTCAAGGAAGAGGCCATCAAGTGGGGCGTGGATGATTCTCGGTGGAGTTACGCCGCGGAATTTGCGGATGTAAATGGCGATGGCAAGTTGGACCTCTATGTGGTGAACGATTTCGGCGAAAAGGCACTGTACATAAACAAGGGCGATCACTTTGTGGACGAGGCCGAAGCCCGCGGAGTGCTCGATCCCGGGAATGGCATGGGCGTTTCGTTTGGGGACTTCAACAACGACGGGCTGCTGGACCTTCATGTTACGAACATGTCGTCGACGGCTGGCAACCGGATTCTCACCCGGCTCTTTCCCAACTCCAGCCCGAAAGACAACGTCCTCAAAAAACTTGCGGCCGGTAACAGCCTATATCAGAACATGGGCGACGGTCATTACAAGGATGTCACTGCAGACGTGGGAGGGCTCTCTGGCGGATGGGCGTGGGGCGGCGGGTTCATCGATTTCGATAATGACGGATGGGAGGATCTTTACACGCCGAACGGTTTTATCTCCGGCAAGTCCATGAAAGACACTTGAAGCCAGTTCTGGCGTCAGGTCGTGACGCAAAATAATACCCAGAAAAAGACCGGCACGCTGCGCA
Organism: uncultured bacterium; assembly: GCA_964194235.1. Lineage (GTDB taxonomy): Bacteria > Acidobacteriota > Terriglobia > Acidiferrales > UBA7541 > Acidiferrum. The sequence continues at coordinate 6,992 of CAXMLS010000367.1, forward strand.
ACGATCAGAACAATCTGATTTTTGACAAAGGATTCTCCTTCAGCGGTTACGAACGCGATGCGCTATTCCTAAATCGCAATGGGAAAAAGTTTCAGGATATTTCCGGCGTGTCGGGCATCGACTCTATCAGTGATGGGCGGGCCGCGGTGTTCGCCGATTTTGATAACGACGGCGATTACGACGTGTTCATGACCACCATCCAGGGACAGAGTCACATGCTGTTCCGCAATAACGTGGGCCAGGACAATCACTGGCTGCGCATCGTCCTGGAAGGCGGCAAGGATTTGGGACGCGATGCCTACGGCTC
>CAXMLS010000368.1:0-2248 GCA_964194235.1 uncultured bacterium
ATGTGTATAAGAGACAGGTACAGACCACCGCCCGCACCGGGCGCATTGATAAAGAAATTTTGTGAGGTTGTTCCCGTTGTATTTGTGTACGCGCTGAAGCCGCGTCCGCCGAGAGTTGTCTGCGGACCTTCCACCGCAACGCCCAAGGTGATTTTGTTGTTAAACAAGCTTTGCGTTACACGCAGGCCGTACGCGCGTTGCCAGGTGAATCCGACAACGTATTGCGGATCGATCTGCATCGGTAAGGCTTCCTGGCGGTTGAGAATGCCTTTTTTATTTTCCGTCGCAAGGCTCCACATCTGGCCACCGGTCACCGACAGGCCGCTGCTGAATGCGACTTGCGCGAACAGCTGGCGCTGGCGAAAAACGTAACTATTGCTCTGGCGATTGTTGGAAGTGGTGCCGGCACCGAGAAAGTCGCCCTCGTAATATCCGGTGACTTTGGCGCTACCGATGGTGGTTTCGGCCAGCAACGTGGCGCGGCTCTGTCTGGCGGTGAGATTGATTTCAGACACTCTGCTCAACGAGTTTCCCGGGTAGGGGATGCCGCTGAATGGAGTGTTAATGTCGGCGCTGTTGGCACGAGTGCGGAAAATTGTTTCCGCGGCGATAAATCCGCCGGGCGTTAAAGAAACGCCTTTGTACCGGATGGATCCCGGACCATCCTCTGTGGGCTTGGACTTTGGATCTTTGGAGTCGGCGGCCTGCTGAGCTACGACCGGGCTTCGTAATTCACCCCCGCCATTGGAGGCAATGGTTTCCGTAGAGGCTTTAAACCCGCTATTTGCTGTCACGGCGGCAGTGACTTTGAGATTGGCTTCGGCGGCACGTGAATTTGCAGCGGCAGCGGCTTCGCGAGCTTCATCGATTTGTCGATCACGCTTGCCCAGTTCTTCCTTCAACAACTGCAACTGTTCCTGCTGCGACTGCAACGCCTGACGCAACTCTTCGATCTCGGCCGCGATGGCTGAGTCGGACTTCACCGCCTTATTGGCTTCCTTCGTTTTGGCCGGCGCAGTAGTATTTGCCGGTTGTGCTTCGGCGTCTTTGGGCGAATCGGCGAATGCTATTCCGGACGACAGGAACAGCGATAGTGTGAGTGCAGCTAGTTTTTTCATTGCCTCTCTCTTTTTTTGAACAAGGTTAAAAAAGTACCGATGTATATGTATGACTTGAGCAGAAACGGTAAAGGCTCCGTCTTACGGTTGCGTCAATCCAATATGAATATCGTGTGACACATCCATCAGGATCGGCACCAACCGTGGTGAAATGGAGGTTCGGGAAAGTGGCGGCTTCAACAACCAAGCGAAATGGTGGGAAACTGCTTACCAACGTGTTGTGGAATTCTTGAGCGCTGTGGAAGCCTGAAAATCAATTTCGTACTTCTCCCAGTGACGGTTACTTCCCTTCTGTACCAAGACAAGCCTTACTCCGGTGAGGATATCCTAAAAGCGAGGTAGCTATTGGGTCAAGAGATATTAATCGAGAGCGTAACGTGCTTTTGCACCTGGATAGAGCCTGGAGTAGGGACGGTTTACGGCAGCAAAACTGCGGCGGCGGAGCCGGTGAGCTGCTAATCGCTTGTGGATACGTGAGTTGCGAAGGGCCATAGTTTTTAATAGATCGCCGAGCGATTGTAACAATTCTGTAACACAAACAAGCCAAACTAACGCGCTCTTTCAGATCGATACATTAGTGTGGAGAAAAAACGCATGAAGCGCATCGCAACACTGCTCCTCGTAGTTTTCACGGTCGGCACAATGGCGTTAGCGGAAGGCACGCTTTCCATCAACGGCGCCGGTGCTACCTTCCCTTATCCCATGTATTCCAAGTGGTTCGACGAATACCACAAGAAGAATGAGAACTTGCAGATCAACTATCAGTCCATCGGTTCCGGCGGCGGCATCAAGCAGGTCACGGAAGGCACGGTCGATTTCGGAGCGTCAGATGGGCCGATGAACGATGACCAACTGAAGGCCTTTCAGGAGAAGCATGGATTCGCCATTCTGCATTTTCCGACGGTTTTGGGCGCGGATGTGCCGACCTACAATATTCCCGGCATCAGTGCGGAGCTTAACTTTACGCCGGAAGCGATTGCGGGAATTTTTCTCGGCAAAGTTACAAAGTGGAATGACCCCATCATCGCCGGCGCGAACAAAGGCGTAACCCTTCCTGGCAACGACATCGTGGTGGTGCACCGCTCGGACGGCAGCGGCACCAGCTATATCTGGACCGACTATCTTTCGAA
>CAXMLS010000369.1:0-18333 GCA_964194235.1 uncultured bacterium
GAGCAATCACGATCCCTACTCCGACTCTAGTTTTACAGTCGACCGCAAAGGAATTATGCAACGCGAGGTCCGCGCAACAGACCACGCTCATGGCGCTCCTTCGTTCAGCTTGTCCAGCGACCACTCGCTCACCGGCATTGGATCGAGGATCGGCTTGCCAAGACTCGGACAGCTCAGCGCATACAACCCAGTGTCTGTGGCCGCCCAGATAATGTTGCGGTCCCACTCGATGAACACGTTATCGACGGTGCGATCGTAGCTCCCGAATTTCGCCAGGTCGCCGCCTTGGGGTGGAACGAAGTACGCCACTTCTTCCGGGTGGTAGAGATCTCCGATGTCATAGCAACGCAATCCTGCGATGAAATAGGAGTAGGCGATAAATTCCTGACGCGGCTTGCCCGGCGCTTTCAGATGCGGCGGGTTATGCGCGCCGAAACGCCCTCGCTTGAAACAGAAATCCCGGTAAGGCGCTTCAGGAGGCGGAATCGGTCTGGGAAGCTGCGCGACCGGCACGGGATGCTCTTCATCGCGAATATCGATAACCCAATTCGGCAAGAAGATCTGATTGCAATCCGAATTGGTTGTCTCCCCGTTGGTGATCACGAATCCGCGGTCTAGTATTCCGCAGTAAATAGTGTGGAACGCAATGCCCATGCCTGAGTATTGCGCGGGCGGCTCGAACCGGCCGATCTCCCTTTGCTTTTTGGGATCGCTCAGGTCCAGGATAATGAAACCATTGCACCCGAACGCGCCATAGCCCCGCTTGCCCCCATCCTCCAACTTTTTGGGCACGTAAACCGGACCATGCAGTCCGGCAAAAGGTGTCTGATCCGGGGCGACCTTCGGTGGAACCAGTTTCGACCAGATCCACTTTTTGTACTCCGCTTCCTCGCCTTTTCGCGATCCAGGCACCCACCACATGGACACTTCCGACACTTTGCTCGGGTCGGACGCATCGACAATCATGTTTCCGTTGACCAACTGCCTAAAATATCCTGGCTGATGGCTGAAGGATTCATCGGGAGCAGTATCTAGATAGGCGTACTTGCCACCGTCGTAGTAGTTGCGGTGCGTGCCTTGGCCGGTGGCCCCCGTGCTGAACTCAGACAATTTAACTATTTTCGCAGGATCGCTGACATCGTAAAAACGCACACCGCGCAATCCTTTAAAGTTCTTTCGCTTGTCGTCCAGGTGCGGATCGTCATACTTGCCGTTTGGCGCTTCGGGAGTGGAGTCGGTGATCGGAGTTTGCGAGCCGGTCATCAGAAGCCATTTTTTAAGGTCCTTGTTATAAGCAACTTGGACCTGGCCGTCCTGAAATCCCCCTTTGTTGTACAACGTCGGCTTCCGGACATCGCTCAGGTCGATGACGTCGCCTTGCTGAAACATATAGCGCCGGTCTCCTATCGACATAAGCTGCATTTTGCCGTTTCGCACTTGGCCCGGCATGTAGTGAGTGAGGATCTCCATATTTCGGATATACATTCTACGATCAAGATAAGAAAGGCTTTGCGGAGTAGGATGTCCGTGGTGATCCGCAAATGCACCTAGTCCTGAACCAGCCAGAACCATTCCCGCCCCAGCGGCGCCACGAATAAATTGACGACGGGTGGGTTGTAGGCTGTCTTGTGTGTGCTTTTTTCGTCCAGCGGCTCGCGGATCGTTTGGTCTCGGCACAGTGCGTTTCATCCTGATTACTCCTTGCCTTGGATATTAGGTTGGACCGCTGTACCACTTTTAAAGTGTTGCGGTCAAGAACTTTCATCGTTAACATCAAATAAACAAATATAGCGTTTACCCGATAACACTCTTTAGGGTATAGTGGTCGGACCTTATGTCGGTCGAGGCCCAAGTGCCTGCCTTCACGCATATACCCGAATCCAATCGTGCAGCGACCGGTGAGGCGCACGCCGTATCTGCGCACCCCAAAGCACGCATTCTTATTGCTAACCACTCCGGAATCGCTATATGTAAACTTCTGACGGCGAATACGTCGGGCAAATTCGACGCGCCAATTTCCCAGGAGTGAAAAACGCAATGGCGATCTCAACGACAAATCCCGCGACTGGAGAAGTCCTCAAGACATTCGAGGCGCTTTCCGATGCGCAGGTCGATGCAAAAATTAAGTTGGCGGTCGAGACCTTTGAGAAATTTCGGCTGCTCACGTTTACGGAACGCGCCCGCATGATGCTGAAGGCCGCGGAAATTCTGGACCAAGAAAAGAACGAATTAGCCCATCTGATGACGCTCGAGATGGGGAAGACCTTGCGCTCGGCAGTCGACGAGGCTGCTAAGTGCGCGTGGGGATGCCGCTATTACGCGGAAAATGCCGAGCGCTTTCTCGCTGACGAGGTGATCGAAACCACAGCGAGTAAGAGCTATATTCGTCACCAGCCTATGGGCGTAATTCTCGTCGTCATGCCGTGGAATTATCCCTTCTGGCAGGTGTTCCGTTTTATCGCTCCCGGCCTGATGGCGGGCAACGTGGGCCTTTTAAAGCACGCGTCCAACGTTCCGCAATGCGCCCTCAAAATCGAAGACATTCTTCGACGCGCGGGATTTCCGGATGGCGCCTTCCAAACATTGTTGATTGGATCGGAAAAAGTGGATCGCATTTTGGCGGACCCGCGCGTAGCCGCAGCCACGCTGACAGGCAGCGAAGGCGCCGGTGTGAAGGTCGGCGAAGGCGCCGCGAAAAGAATCAAAAAAGTCGTGTTGGAACTTGGCGGCAGCGACCCGTTCATTGTGATGGAGAGCGCAAATTTTTCCGACGCGGTGGCGACCGCCGTTAAAGCTCGCACGTTGAACAACGGGCAGTCTTGCATCGCCGCGAAGCGCTTTATTGTAGCGGAATCGATTGCCGACAAATTTGAAAAGGAATTCGTGTCGCGCATGGAGGCGTTGAAGCTTGGCGATCCCTTCGACGAAAAGACTGACGTAGGCCCGCTCGCAACCGAAGATGCGGTGACCACGCTGCAAGAGGACGTCGACAAAAGTGTGAAGGCTGGAGCGCGTGTGCTTACTGGCGGGAAGCCCGCGAACATGACCGGAAATTTTTATCTGCCGACGGTCTTGACGAACATTCCTAAAGATTCGCCCGCATATTCGGAAGAATTTTTCGGCCCGGTGGCGTCGATCTTCCGCGTAAAAAATATTGCTGAAGCGATTAAAATTGCCAACGACACCCGCTTCGGGTTGGGCGCGAGCGCCTGGACCACCGACACCGGCGAACAGGAGCGGTTCATTAACGAACTGGAAGCCGGCATGGTCTTCATCAACCAGATGGTGGCTTCCGACCCGCGAGTCCCGTTCGGTGGAGTGAAGCGCTCCGGGGTAGGCAGGGAGCTGAGCACCTACGGAATTCGCGAATTTGCCAACGTAAAGACCGTCTGGGTGAAGTAGCGAATCAGAAACAGAATGGTCTGGTAGCGGATAACAGCAGTTGAATACTTGGTCCGACATTAGTACCAGGCAGCGTGCTGAGGAAACTTTTGCAGGAGACTGCTCATGTCCATGTACAAACTTGTTCAAACTTCGCGACTGTATCAGCAGATAGTCCAGCAGATTGAAGAGTCCATAAACAGTGGTCAGCTGAAGATCGGCGACCAATTGCCTGCTGAGCGCGAACTAGCCCATCAGTTCGGCGTCAGCCGCACCGCGGTTCGCGAGGCCGTCAAGACTCTCCGCGAAAAAGGATTGGTCGAAGCGTATCCCGGCCGGGGCACGTTCATCACAAATGGGAGTACGCACTCCATCTGGCATTCGCTCGATCGCATGATTCGCGATGGTCAGCCGGAAGCGATGGTGCACCTGGTGGAAGTGCGCGAAATACTCGAACCAGAAATCGCATCCCTGGCGGCGCAGAGGTCCGAGAAAGACGATATCGTCGCGATGCGCGAAGCCGTGGAAGTGATGGATAACTCAAAACGCGATCCGGAAACGTTCATCGAAGCCGATCTCGATTTTCATTTGGCCCTCGCTGAGGCGGCGTCCAACCCGCTCATCCTGTCGTTGATCGATTCCATTGTGGGTGTTTTGCGTGAACAGCGCATGGGCATCTTCGCCGTGGAAGGCGGAGCGGACCGCGGGCAGTATCACCACAAGAAAATTCTGGAAGCCGTGGAGCATCGCGATTCTACTGGCGCACGCGATTCCATGCGCGCGCACCTTCGGCAGGTGCGAGAAGATTCCTCGCGCTCTCCACGGGGCGACGATTCCAATTTCACAAAGCTTTCCTTGTAAGGGGAGATCGGGATTCATGGCCAACGTAGGATTCATTGGGCTGGGCATCATGGGCGGCGAGATGGTGGACCGGCTGCTTAGCAAGGGCCACGTCGTCACCGGTTACAACCGCACGCGTTCAAAATCCGAGTGGCTGGTGAAGAAGGGCATGAAGTGGGCCGACTCACCGCGCGCAGTTGCCGCCGCCTCCAACGTGATTTTTTCGATGGTGACGAATTCTGCAGCGTTGGCGGCCATCACCGAAGGCCCTGACGGAATTCTCGCCGGCCTCACTCCTGGGAAAATCTTCGCGGACATCAGCACAGTCAGCCCGGCGTTCAGCCGGGAAACAGCTGCCAAAGTACGCGCCAAAGGCTGCGACATGGTGGACTGTCCGGTTTCCGGTAGCGTCATCACGCTGCAGGAAGGAAAACTTTCCGTAATGGTTGGCGGGCGCGCCGAAACATTCGAGCGCCTGAAACCGTTGCTGTTGGACATCGGCCCAAAAGTTACGCATGTCGGGGACAACGGCCTCGCTCTGGTGATTAAAATCGCTACGAACCTGAGCCTGGCGGTGCAGATGTTGGCGTTCTCCGAAGGACTGCTACTCGCGGAAAAGAGCGGTATCAAGCGCGAGGTTGCCGTCGACGTGCTCGTCAACAGCGTTATCGCTTCCCCCATGGTGAAGTATCGCGGTCCTTTTGTTTTGGAATTGCCCGCCGAGGCGTGGTTCAACGTCAACATGATGCAGAAAGACATGCTCCTGGCGCTCGAACTTGGGCGGCAGGTGGATGTGCCAATGCCAACGACGGCAATCACTAACGAATATTTGACCGCGGCAAGAGGGATGGGATTGGTCGAGCAGGATTTCGCGGTGGTTTTTGACGTTCTTGCGCACATGTCCGGAGTGAAGCGATGACCACGGCGACCGACAAATCGAAAAAGGAAAAACCGAAAAAGGAACCGTCGAAAAAGGAAACCAGTGTTGCCGGCGAGAGATCGCTGCGCATGTATCGCCGCATGCTGATGATTCGCCTGTTTGAAGAGCAGGTAAACGAACTGTATACCCGCGCCCTGATGCCCGGTCTAGCGCACTTGTATGTCGGGGAAGAAGCGGTGGCGGTCGGCATTTGCGAAGCGTTGCGCGACGACGATTACATTACCAGCACGCATCGCGGCCATGGTCACTGTGTCGCGAAGGGCGCGTCGCCGGATCGCATGTTCGCGGAATTGCTAGGCAAGGAAGCCGGATATTGCAAAGGTAAAGGCGGATCGATGCACATCGCCGATCCTGCCACCGGAAATCTCGGCGCTAACGCCATCGTCGCCGGAAGCGCTGGAATCGCCACTGGAGCGGCTTTCTCCGCCAAGCACAAGGGTAAAGGTCAAGTTGCGGTCTGTTTTTTTGGCGAAGGCGCGTTGGGCCAGGGTGTGGTCTATGAAGTGATGAATCTCGCGGCGTTGTGGAAGCTTCCCGTAATTTACGTCTGCGAAAATAATATGTACAACGAATACACGCATTTTTTGGAAACCACCGCGGGCGACATATTGAGCCGCGGCCCCGCATTCGGTGTTCCCTCGGAAAGCGTGGATGGACAAGACGCCCGCGCCGTCTACGAAGTGGCCAGCCGAATGGTGCAACGCGCGCGCGATGGCCAGGGTCCCTCGTTCCTGATGTGCAACACCTACCGCTACACCGGCCACCATGTTGGCGATATCAGTCGCGAATATTATCGCTCCAAGCAGGAAGAGCATCACTGGAAGACTGAGCGCGATCCGCTCAAATTGCTCGCCGAAAAATTAATTGGTCAAAAGCTCACCGATGCCGCTGCGCTGGTGAAGCTGGAAGATGAAGTGCGTGCGGAAATGAAATCGGCCGTGGATTTTGCCATCGCCGCTCCGTACCCGAACGCCGACAAAGTGGAGCAAGACGTTTATGCCTGACGCCGTGCAGCGTGAACTGACTTTTGCGCAGGCCGTGCGCGAAGCGCTTGCCGAAGAGATGCGCCGCGACCCGGCCGTGTGCATCATCGGTGAGGACGTAGCCGAAGCGGGGACGCCCTTCAAAGTGCTGTCAGGGCTGGTCGAAGAATTTGGCAAAGAGCGCGTGCTCGATACGCCGATTTCCGAAGCTGGATTCACCGGTGTCGGGGTGGGCGCGGCGATGACCGGCATGCGTCCGGTCGTGGACATCATGTTCGGTGATTTTTTGACGTTGACGATGGATCAGATGGTGAACCAGGCCGCAAAAGTTCACTACATGTCCGGCGGCAAATGGAAAGTGCCCATGGTGCTGCGAACTACTTTGGGCGCGACGCGGCGCTCGGCGGCGCAACATTCACAATCGCTGCATGCGTGGTTCAGCCACGTGCCTGGATTGAAGGTCGTTCTGCCCTCGACGCCGTACGACGCAAAAGGTTTACTCAAGACCGCCATCCGCGACGACAATCCCGTGATCTTTTTCGAAGACAAAATGATGTACAAATCCAAGGGCCCGGTGCCTGAGTCCGACTACACCATCCCTTTTGGCGTCGCGGACATCAAACGCGCTGGTGAAGACATCACCATCGTGGGAACCAGCAGCATGGTGCAGGTGGCGTTGGGCGCAGCCGCCATGCTTGAAGAGATTGGCATTAGCGCCGAGGTGATCGATCCGCGCACTACCTGGCCGCTCGACGAAGCCACGCTGATTGCCTCCGCGAAGAAAACTTCGCGCGCCATCATCGTGGATGAAGGTTACGGCCGTTACGGCGTGACCGCCGAAATTGCTTCGGTGATTGCCGAGGGAGCATTTTTCAATCTGGAAGCGCCAGTGAAGCGCATGGGCGCCATGCACGTTCCGATTCCGTTCTCTCCTCCCCTGGAAGACGTAACCGTTCCTACCGAACAAACGGTATTTGAAGCTGCGCGTAAACTCTGCGGCAAAGCCTGAGGGCAGCAGTACAGGAGGCATATCGTGGCGCTGAAAACGTACGGGCCCATGGCAGTGGATTGGGAAAATCGCATCGACTTAGAGCGACTGCGCACGGAGCGTTTGGCGCGCGCTAAAAATCTCCTTGCTAAATCCGAGATGGGTGCGCTCCTGTGCTTCGACATGAACAACGTGCGTTATCTCACCTCCACGCACATCGGAAGCTGGGCGCAGGACAAGATCAGCCGCTTCGCTTTATTGCCACAGAATGACGAACCGATTCTCTGGGATTTCGGATCCGCCGCCCGCCATCACCAGCAGAATTGTCCGTGGCTGGGCGAACGTTCCAGACCGGGCATCCCGCTTCTTCGCGGCGCCATGTCGCCGGAGATGGGACGCGCCGAAAACGTCGCCAAGAAAATAAAAGTTGAGCTCGAGATGCGTGGGCTGCACAAGCAGCCCCTCGGCATTGACGTCGTGGAGCCTCCGATTCTGTTTGCGTTGCAAAAAGAAGGTATCACCATCGTCGACGGCCAACAGTTGATGTCCGACGCGCGGGTAATCAAGACGCAAGACGAAATTTCTCTCCTTAATCATTCCGCGATGATGGTGGACGCCGCGTACGACGAACTTTACCGCGCTATGAAGCCGGGCATGAGCGAAAACCAGGCCGTCGGCTTGGCCAGCAAAGTGTTGTACGACCTTGGTTCCGAATATGTAGAAGCCGTGAATGCCATTTCCGGCGAGCGTTGCAATCCGCACCCGCACGTTTTTTCTGATCGCGTGCTCCGTCCCGGCGACCCTGTTTATTACGACATTCTGCATTCCTACATGGGCTACCGCACCTGCTACTACCGCTGCTTCACCATTGGGTACGCCTCGCACGCGATGATCGACGCCTATAAACGTTGCCGCGATTATCTGGACGCGGCGATTTCTTTGATTCAGCCGGGCCGCACGACCGCGGAAATTGCTTCTGTGTGGCCGAAAGCTGAGGAGTTTGGTTTTCCCGACGAGGAAGCTGCGTTCGCGCTGCAGTTTGGCCACGGCATCGGCCTGGCGATTTGGGAAAAGCCGGTGATCAGCCGCATGGTTTCCCTGGAGCATTCACACGAAATCAAGCCCGGCATGGTATTCGCTCTAGAAACCTTCTGGCCTTCGAAAGATGGCTGGAGCGCGGCGCGTATCGAGGAAGAAATTGTGGTGACGGAAACCGGCCACGAAGTCATTACGCGCTTTCCTGCGGAAAAATTGATGGTGGCCGGCGCGCATTATTTCACCGTCGATGGTCCGCTTGCCACGACACGCGAGCATGAGGCTGCGCCCAGTAAAGATGTTGTGAAGATGGTGGAAGCCAGCGCAAAACGGGAGGGCGTCGCCGCTACGGACTAAGCAACGTCCAGGCTGCCGAAATAACTATGGCGATCAGTGTGGTAATGCCTGCGCTGGAAATGGCGCAGGAAACCGGCAAGTTGCTGGCGTGGCGAAAAAAAGAAGGCGACACCGTAAAAAAAGGTGAGCCACTGCTAGAAATTGAAACCGATAAGGCGGTGGTGGAGATCGAGGCGCCCGGCGACGGTATCCTTGCGGGCGTGGTCGCGCATGAAGGTGCGGTCATTCCGGTGGGCGAAACGATAGCCTGGCTTGTAGCGGTGGGCGAAAAACCCCCGGTCCAGAAAGCCTCGACGGCTCCCTCGGCGAGGGCGACGACTGCTACGTCTGCCGCCAGCACCGCAACGGCCGCCGGGCGCACCGCAACCGGTACTGCAAGTAGTGCGGCCTCTCCTGCGATTACCTCCTCACAAATTTCCCCGAAGGCGCGCCGACTCGCGAAAGAATTAGGCGTCGACCCCAGTGGATTGAGAGGAACGGGCCCTGACGGCACAATTACCGCCGAAGATGTGCAGGCTGCGGCGGCCGCGAGACAATCCTCCGCCGCTTCAACAGGAACGACCGCCGCAGCACCAGCAACGGAACTGCTCAGTCAAATCGCCCGACTCATGGCGGAGCGAACCACACAAAGCTGGACGACTGTACCGCATTTCTTCCTGACGCGCGATGTGGATTGCACCGAGTTGGTGGCTGCGCAGAAAAAACTCTCGCTATCGGTAGAAAAAGGTGATGGCACACACCTGACAATTACGGATCTCCTGATCGCCCTGGTGGCACGCGTCTTGGCCAAGCATCCGGTGATGAACGCGAGCTGGACTGGCGCGGGCATCCGGCAAAATCCAGAAGTAAATATCAGTGTGGCGATGGCGGTAAAAGACGGCGTCGTCGGAGCCGTGATTCACAAAGCCGATACCGCGAAGCTCGCCGACATTTCCACACAGCGTCGCGAATTGACCGATCGCGCGCGCGCCAATCGCTTGCGTCCCGCGGATATTTCCGGCGGCACCTTCACGATTTCAAATCTTGGCATGTACAAAGTGGACGCGTTCGTGGCGATTATCACGCCGCCACAAGCCGCTACCCTCGCTGTGGGAAGTATCGCGGACCGCGTTGTTCCCGTGTCCGGCAAGCCAGCAATTCGCCCGATGATGACCATAACGCTGTCCAGCGATCATCGTGTCGTAGACGGTGCGCGCGCTGCGGAATTTCTCACTACGTTGTCTGACGCGCTTCAAAAGCCCGAAGGATGGCTCGGGTGAGCATCGCGAAAAACTCAAAGCAAGAGAAATCTCCGTTTCAAATGCTGCGTCGCGGCCGACCCGCCCTATGACCATCCCCGAATCGCGCAAACCGCCCTTTTACTCCGATTTGTCGTTCCAGGTTCTCGTGGCGATTGCCGCCGCTATCGTTGTCGGTTACCTCAGCCCCACGAAGGCTATCGCGTTGAAGCCGCTTGGCGACGCATTTATCCGCCTGATCACCATGATCATCACGTTGATTATTTTCTGCACCGTGGTGACCGGCATCGCCGGCATGGAAAGCATGAAAAAGGTCGGCCGCGTGGGCGGAAAAGCGCTGCTCTATTTCGAAGCAGTATCCACGCTGGCGCTACTGATCGGCTTGATCGTCGGCAACGTCATCCATCCTGGCAATGGCTGGAACGTCAATCCCGCAACACTCGACCCCAAAGCCGTCGCCGATTACGCCGGACAGGCCAAAGCGCAAAGCGTGTCCGATTTTATTCTTCACATTATTCCCAATACTGTTACGGACGCGTTCGCCAGGGGCGACATCCTCCAGGTTTTGTTTATCTCCGTGTTATTCGGCTTCGCGATCTCCGTAGCCGGGCCGCGTTGTAAACCCCTGTTGGATTTTTTGAACGGTTTAACGCAGGCAGTATTTGGCGTGGTCAAAATTGTGATGCGTTTCGCTCCCATCGGGGCCTTTGGCGCAATGGCCTTCACGGTGGGGAAGTACGGAATCGCCGCTTTAGGCCCATTGCTGCAGTTAATCGGAGTTTTTTACTTAACCTGCGTCTTATTTGTGTGCGTGGTGCTCGGCGTAATTGCGCGTCTTGCCGGTTTCAACATTTTCAAATTCCTTCGTTATATCAAAGACGAAATAATGATCGTTCTCGGCGTAGCTTCCTCCGAAGCGGCGCTACCCACCTTGATGGAAAAAATGGAAAGGCTCGGCTGTTCCAAAGGTCTCGTAGGATTGGTGTTGCCCACGGGTTACACCTTCAATACCGATGGCACCAGCCTGTATATGACGCTCGCGGCACTTTTCGTGGCCCAGGCGACCAACACGCATTTGACTCTCACTCAACAGTTAACGATTTTTGCAGTCGCCACCTTGACGTCCAAAGGTGCGAGCGGCGTGTCGGGTGCGGCATTTATCGCGCTGGTCGGTACGTTAACCGTTATCCCCACAATCCCGGTTGCCGGTATGGCGTTACTCCTGGGAATCGATCGCTTCATGAGTACCGCGCGCGCCATTGTCAACATGATTGGAAATGGCGTGGCAACTTTGGTGGTATCGCGCTGGGAAAAGGAAGTAGAAGGCAAGATTCTGGAGCAAAATCTGGCGGCGCAGCTCTAGCGGAGGAAAATGGAATGAACGCTAAAAAAATCATTTTTCTTATTTTTATATCGGTAATCGTTCTTTGCCAGCCCGCGACCAAAGCTCAGGAAACGCCTGCGAATGCCAGCATCGACCCTGCGCATATATTTATCGGCCACCCAATCAAAAATTCCACTACCGAAGTCGTCGAGCTGGTACAGGGCTCCGACATCCCGATGCACTTGATATACGTCGAGACCGTCGACGGCTTGTACACCCCTATTGGCCTGCGTAAACCCTCGGGAAAGGGTCCATTCCCCATAATTTTGTTCGCCCACATGAATGGTGGCCAGGGCACGCAATGGATTCGGGAGTGGACTCAAAACGGTAGCTGGACCCTGGAACAATTTCTCAAGGCAGGATATGCGGTGGCCTGGATGCGCTACCGCGCGGAAGTCGAGGAAGGTTACGGCATTCGTCTTGTTGAAGGTAAACAGGAAGGGCGCCAGATCTTCAACCGCGGACCGTTCGAATACGAGGACGCGATCTCCATCATCAAGTTCGTGAAAACACTTTCTTATATCGACGCGAACCGCGTTGGTTACTTGGGTGTAAGCCATGCCGGCGAGATGCTGATGAAAATCGCCTCGGAGTACAACGGATTGCGAGCGGGAATCGCGAGCGAACCGGCGTCCATGGATTTCCTGGCGCGGAAGCCGCTACCAAAAGATCCCCATGCGCCGCCACCGCCAGAAACCATGAAGGTGGACAGCGAAGAAATGCAGCGCAGGGCGGTAGAAGAATCGCGTAGCCGGATCGACACCAGCGCGGCGATGCCGCGCATCAACGCGGTCCGGATGCCCATTCTCGTACAAGGCCGCGAGCGCGATCACCATCAGGACATTTTCCGGCTGAACTACGAACTGCTCCGCGACGCCGGCAAAGACGTCGAGTGGAAATCCTACGACCATGAGGAACATGGATTTATTTTTGTGAAGCGCAACGCCGAAGGGCTGTATGAACCCGACGCCGTTCAGAAGCAGATCGTCAAGGATTCCATTGAGTATTTCGACCGGCATATGAAGAAGAATTAAAAAGTCGACGGCTCGTTTGCGTGCTGCACCATTTCGCGAAAGTGAGAAGAGAATACAAGCAGCCATGGCTGATCAGTTTGACATCGTGGTAGCGGGCGCCGGGCATAACAGCCGGTGGCTGCGGCCTACCTTGCCAAAGCTGGTTTTCGTTGTCTTGTACTGGAAGGCCGGCCCATTGCCGGCGGCGGCGTCAAGAGCGCCGAATTAACACTGCGCGGATACCCACCCGGACGGGTCGGTCACGGGTGGGCCGGGCCGCAATGCCGCAACTGTCATGCTCAAGGATTTTGGCACCAGCATCGCTGAAGTCGTGAAGAAGAAAACGTAGTCTTATTTCAGACACAAAGATTTTGGCGCGCAATCGTTCAACGCGCCGATACGTTTTAGCGGGAGGCAACACATGAGCACCATGACCAGACGCGGATTCGTAAAGGGAGCGGCGGTCGCACCGCTCGCCGTCTCGCATTTATCGCTTGGCGCACGCGCGATGCCGTCCGACCGCTTCGATATCGTTGTGGCCGGCGGAGGGCACAACAGCCTCGTCACCGCCGCGTATCTCTCGAAGGCCGGCTATCGCTGCATCGTGCTCGAAGGACGGCCCATCATCGGCGGCGGTGTCAAAACCGCGGAGCTTATGCTAAAGGGCGTTCAAGACGACGTCTGCTCTTCCGCGCACACCTTTTTGATGGACAACCCCATGATGCGCAACAACGAGTTGCGTCTCGGCGATTATGGATTAGAGTACATCGATCCCGATCCCGTCTTTCACGTTCCATTTCCCGACGGCAGCTATCTCACGCAATGGCGTGACCTCGACCGCACTTGCGCGGAGTTCGCCAAGTTTTCAAAAAAAGATTCCGATGCCTATCGCAAGATGCTCGCGGAGTTCGATGCCATTAAGCCGGTGCTCGTGGCCGCCGCATTTACGCCAATCGGGTTCGGGAAACCGCTGAACGATCAGCTCGCAACGCAGCCGCGCGGCAAACTCTGGCAGCGCCGCCTCGCCATGTCCGCATGGGAAATTATTCGCGACACCTTCGAGGACGATCACAATCGCGCGTTCATGCTCTACATGTCCCACCTTGCCTCCGAACCGCCAGACGCTCCCGGCACCGGTCGTCTCGCGTACGCCACCGCGCGCCAGCAACATTCTGGCCGTCCGATTCCCAAAGGCGGGTCGGGCGCCTTGACCAAAGCGCTCGCCGCGTATATCGAAGCGCACAACGGCGTTCTGCTGACGAACAAATGGGTGAAGCAGCTAATCATCGAAAATGGAAAATGTACCGGTGTCGAATGCAGCGATGGAACTTCGTATCGCGCCGATAAGGCCGTGGTCTCTACGATCCACATCAAGCAACTCGTCGACATGGCGCCCCACGAACTCTGGGGCCAGGATTTCGTTGACGGTGTCGATACCTGGCAGGCCGAGGACGCCATGTTCGTCACCCACTACGCGTTGACCGAGCCGCCAAAATTCAAAGTTGATGGTGGCACGCTGTCTCCGTGCGAATCCGGATTGCTGGTGAATTCTGAGCGCGCGCTGCGTTTTGGCTACGACGATGCCACCGGAGTCGTGAATCTGAAGGATCCGCCGCTGCAATTGATTTGCTGCACTGCTGCCGATCCGTCGCGTGCACCCGCCGGAATACACACGCTCAAAATTACCGGCTGGCAACCGTACGCATTGAAAGAAGGTCCCGAGCATTGGGACAACATTAAAAAAGAAGTTTCCGCCGCGAACCTGAAATTTGTTCGGCGCTTTGCGCCGAATATTACCGACGACAAAATTCTCGCGCAATTTATCGAAAGTCCGTTGGATCTTGAGCGCATGAATCCGCATTTCTGGCACGGCAGCGCTCACGCCGGGTCGCAAACTGCTTCGCAATCCGGAGCCATGCGGCCTATGCCCGGGTGGGCACACCACAATATGCCTATTCCGGGGCTTTATCAGACAGGTGCGACCACGCATCCGGGTGGCTCAGTAACCGGCGGGCCGGGACGAAATGCGGCCACCGTCATGCTCAAAGATTTTGGCACCAGCATTGAAGAAGTGGTCAGCAAGAAAAGCTAGTTAGCGATATCGAAATACCAGGCGCGGTGCCTAGCAAGAGTTCATCCGTGAGGGGGAGTGGAAAGATGAAAACCAAAAGATCCACAGTTCTGCTGATCGCGATTTTTTCAGTGGCAGGACTTCTTGCCATTGGCACGCGTGTCACCGCGCAACAGCAACCGCCGGCCTCCCATGCTACTGCAAACGCAACAAAGCGGCCGGCCCGAAGCATGACCGCGAGCGCAGCGAATCACCTGGTGCCTGATAATCCCAGTCCGCATCCCGCGCCGGAGCAACCCATTCCGTACAGCCACAAGCAGCACTTGGCTTTCGGCCTGCAATGCAAGGATTGCCACACCAATCCGGAACCCGGCAAGTTGATGACCTTCCCCGATACCGCCAAGTGCATGCAGTGCCACGTCACCATCGCCAAAGACAAACCATCCATACAAAAGATTGCCCAGTATTCCGCATCCAAGCAGGAGATCCAGTGGGTGCGCGTCTACAAGGTGCTGCCGGGAGTATCGTGGAGTCATAGCCCGCATCTCGCGGCAGGCGTGAAGTGCGAAACGTGTCACGGCGACGTCAAACAGTTGGCCGGCATGTCGGAAGTCACCAGCGTTGTGACCATGTATAGCTGCTTGAGCTGTCACGAAATGGATCATGTGAAAACCACGTGCGAGACGTGCCACAAGCGTTGACCATTTCAAAAGTCTAAAGGCGAGACGACATTATGCCCAAGTTGATGGAGCTCGAAGTGAATGGCAAACGCTATCCGGTGAAGTATCCCCCGGATACGCCGCTGCTTTACGTCCTTCGTGATGAATTGGGATTAACCGGCACCAAGTACGGCTGTGGAGAAGGACAGTGTGGCGCGTGCACCGTACTGCTCGGCGGAGCGCCGCGTCGTTCTTGCCAGATACCTGTGGCCGCTGCGGCAGGTCGCTCCATCACCACCATCGAAGGCCTTGAAAAAAACGGCCAGTTGCATCCCGTGCAACAGGCATTTCTGGATGCTGGCGCATTTCAATGCGCTTACTGCACCTCCGGAATGATCATGAGCAGTGTCGGATTGCTGAAGACAAATCCAAATCCCAGCCGCGCCGACATTGTGCAGGGTTTACAGGGCAATATCTGCCGCTGCGGCACCCATCCACGCATTATCGACGCGGTGTTAAACGCGGCCAAAGTGTCGAAGGAGCAGGCGCGATGAGCAACCACGCGGCTCGCTCGAAAGAAAAGTTCGTCCCTGAACCTGAACGCTTCGAATTCCGCGCCGCGCCTATTCATAAATTTGAACTGGCCCGGCGTGATTTCTTTCATCTGCTCGGTGCGGGCATCGCCATATTTGCTTCCTCCAAAAACGCCTCTGGTGCGCAGGAACTCGCGCCGCAATCCAAATCGTTCCACAAAGAAGACCTGCCGGAAGACATCAGCGCGTGGCTGCACATTGGCGAAGACGGTGTCGTCACCGGTTTCACGGGCAAGGCCGAGATCGGCCAGAACATTCGTACATCCTTGGCGCAAACCATTGCCGATGAATTGCATGTTCTCTTTGAAAGCGTGCGCATGGTCACCGCGGATACGACGTTGTCTCCCTTTGACGCCGGCACATTTGGCAGTCGCTCCACTCCAACCATGACGCCGCAATTCCGGCGCGTCGCTGCCGCGGCGCGTCAACTGCTCGTCGCAGAAGCCGCTAAGCAGTGGAACGTCGCGCCCACAGGCTTGGTTGTCACCGACGCAAAAATTACCGATCCAGCTTCGGGACGCTCCGCTCGCTACGCCGAACTCGCGAAAGGCAAAACGCTTTCGCAGGTTTTGCCTGCCGAAGATCACACGACGCCCGCCGCGCAATGGACCATCGCCGGAAAAGAAATCGCCAAAGTAAACGCTCGCACATTCGTCACTGGAGCGCACCAGTACACGCCCGATTTGCGGCCGCCCGGAATGTTGTACGGCAAGGTGCTGCGCCCGCCGTCATTCGGTGCAACCATTGCCTCTTACGATGACGGAGCGGCGAAAACTCATTCCGGCGCAGTGATTGTCCGTGACGGAGATTTTATTGGCGCGGCCGCACCAACCGTCGCCGAAGCACAGGAAGCTCTGAACGCTATCAAAGTAACGTGGAAAGAAGTGCCGCAGATTTCCAACCGCGAATTATTTTCGTACCTCAAAAAGAATGGCGTCCCGGGCTCCGCCAAACACAATCCCATCAAGGAAGGCTCGCTCGAGGACGGATACTCTCACGCTGCCCATCGTCTCGACGCGGCGTACACCGTCGAATACATCGCCCACGCGCCGCTCGAGCCGCGCGCCGCGCTTGCGCAATGGGGTGAAGGCAAGCTCACCGTTTGGACCGGCACGCAGCGTCCGTTTGCCGTGCGCGACGAGCTTGCGGCTGTGGTTCACCTCCCGGAAAGCAGCGTGCGCGTTATCGTTCCCGACATGGGCTCCGCCTATGGCGGCAAGCACACCAGCGATGCCGCACTTGAAGCCACGCGCCTCGCGCGCGCTTCTGGACATCCCGTGAAACTTGTTTGGACTCGCGAAGAGGAATTTACCTGGGCGTACTTCCGACCCGCAGGCCTGATCGAAGTCAAAAGCGCCATCGACGTGGACGGTAAGCTCACCGCCTGGGAATTCGACAACTACCATGCGGGCATGTCCGGCATTGACACCCCATATGTGGTCGCGAATCAGCGCATCGAGTATCACGCGGTGCCGTTGCTATTGCGCAGCGGTTCGTATCGTGGTCTCGCTGCCACGGCTAATCACTTCGCGCGAGAAACGCACATTGATGCACTTGCCCGCGTTGCGCAAATCGATCCGCTCGCATTTCGACTAAAGAATCTTTCCGATATTCGGATGCGCGCCGTGCTGGAAGCCGCCGCAAAATCTTTCGGCTGGCCCGGCAGGAAATCTCAGAAAGGCCGGGGCTTTGGCCTCGCTATTGGCAACGAGAAGGGAAGTTACGTGGCGACCTGTGCTGAAATCGCCGTCGATCAGCAGTCCGGTGCGGTCAAAGTTGTGCGCATTGTTGAGGCTTTCGAATGCGGCGCCATCATCAATCCCGATGGCCTGCGCAATCAAGTAGTCGGTGCAATCATCCAGGGTCTAGGTGGGGCTCTGTTCGAAGTTATCCAATTCGAAAATGGCAAAATCACGAATCCGCACTTCGCGAACTATCGCGTGCCGCGCTTCCGCGACGTTCCCGAAATCGAAGCAATTCTCATCGACCGCAAAGACCTCGCGTCAGCCGGCGCTGGCGAAACGCCCATCATGGCCATCGCGCCCGCCATCGGCAATGCCATCTTCGACGCCACCAGCGTCCGCCTCAACACACTCCCATTAGCCCCAAAAGGCGTGAAGGCGTAACAAAAAACATCACCTTGAATTACCATCCTAAATTGACAAGTATCCCCTAGAGAACGCCGCAGAAATAATCGGCGGGTGCCCATGCCTCCTCTCACACCCAACGGGAAAAACTCTCAACAAAAAGGTGTTGCATACGCCGTAGACCCGGGCGTTCGCATTGGACACGTTCACCTCAAGGTTGCAAACCTTGAGCGTGCACTCGCTTTTTACCGCGGCGTGCTGGGATTTCAAATCATGCAGCGCCTCGGCAACAGCGCGGTTTTTCTCTCCGCTGGCGGCTACCACCACCACATCGCCCTGAACACTTGGGAAAGCCATGGTGGCTCTCCCCCGCCTCCCGGCACAACTGGGCTTTACCACGCTGCCATCGTTTATCCGAATCGCGCGGCGCTTGCCGCAGCTTTGCGCCGGGTGCTATCCGCGAAGATTCCGCTCGAAGGCGCCGCCGATCACGGCGTGAGCGAATCCATTTACCTGCGCGATCCCGACGACAACGGAGTTGAATTATATTTCGACAAACCCAAAGAGCAGTGGCCCCGCGATGCCGCCGGCAACTTGGCCATGTACACGCGTCCCATCGATCTAAGCGCCCTCTTCAACGAAGCCAGCCCCGAGATAACTTCTTCCGAAGGTCCGCGAGATTTGTGAACCGCGCGTCCATTTGAAGCGGTCTTCGTGTTCGCATAAATTCACGGTGCAGTCGTAAGGCTGTCTCTTATACACAT
>CAXMLS010000370.1:0-3027 GCA_964194235.1 uncultured bacterium
CCCGCCGATCCCAACCGTTTGTACGCTTCGCAATGTAGCGGCTGGTTTGGCCAGCTGATTCAGCGTTCCAACGATGGCGGTAAAACCTGGGAGCCGGTTGGCAACAAATTCGCCTACGACGGCGTACCCGGGACGCATCAGTGGTACGACGGTACGGCGCACCCGTGGGAGTTCAAGCGCGTCTGGCATCTCGAGCCCTCGCTCACCGATCCTGACACCGTGTACGCCGGAATCGAGGACGCCGCTCTATTCCGCTCCACCGACGGCGGCCAGAATTGGCAGGAGCTTTCCGGACTCCGCGGCCACGGCTCCGGTCCGCGCTGGCAACCGGGTGCCGGCGGAATGTGCCTGCACACGATTATTTTGGATCCCAGCAATCCCAACCGGATGTTCATCGCTATTTCCGCCGCGGGTGCTTTCCGCACCGACGACGCCGGCAAGACCTGGCTCCCGATCAATCGCGGACTGCACTCCCAATACATTCCCGATCCCAACGCCGAAGTCGGCCACTGCGTTCACCGCATCGCCATGCATAAATCGCGCCCCGACGTGCTGTTCATGCAGAAACACTGGGACGTGATGCGCAGCGATAACGCCGGCGATTCCTGGACGGAAGTCAGCGGAAATTTGCCCACCGATTTTGGTTTCGTGATTGACGTACACGCGCACGAACCGGAAACTATCTACGTCGTTCCCATCAAGAGCGACTCCGAACATTTTCCGCTCGATGGCAAACTGCGCGTATTTCGCAGCCGCACCGGCGGCAACGAGTGGGAATCACTGAGCAAAGGCCTGCCGGAGAGCGATTGCTACGTCAACGTTTTGCGCGACGCCATGGCCGTTGATTCGCTGGATTCCTGCGGCGTGTATTTCGGCACTACTGGTGGGCAGGTGTACGCGTCCTCCGATGCCGGCGACAATTGGGCTCCGATCGTGCGGGATCTTCCTGCGGTGCTTTCTGTGGAGGTTCAGACGCTGGCATGATTCGCGTGGTACTGCCGCCGCATTTGCGAACGCTCGCGAAAGTTCGCGGCGACGTGGAGCTGCAGGTCGACGGCGCGGTCACCCAACGCTCCGTGCTCGACGCGCTGGAATCCGCCTATCCCATGCTGCAAGGCACCATTCGTGATCACGTTACGCAACAGCGCCGGCCGTTTCTGCGCTTCTTCGCCTGCGAAGAAGATTTGTCCCACGAATCGCCGGACACTCCGCTGCCGGACGCCGTCACTTCGGGAGTCGAGCCGCTCTTCATCATTGGCGCCATCGCCGGCGGCTAAGCGCCCAGCCATCGTTCCCATGTTCGCGCTCCTCGCTGTGCGAAAACCAGTATTCACATCGCGCGCGGATTTATAAATTTCCAATCTCTGTGCTCCGCCTTTCGCCTTCGTCGTATAATGCACGCGACGCCATAGCCCCTGCCGTAACCGGAGCTTCCCTGACCGCCGGAGAGTTTGCCACCATGACCGATCACCCACCCATGGAAATAAACGTCCGCGATTGCGGCGCGGTCTCTGTCGTGGAAGTCCATGGCCGCCTTACCATCGGCGAAACCAGCGAACAGCTTCACGAAGCCCTTGAATCCGTAATTGCGCGCGGCTCGCGTAAAGTTATTGTCGTCCTCAACGCTGTTCCCCAGATCGACAGTTCCGGCATCTCCACGCTGGTGCGCATCTCCATTCAGCTCGCCCGTGAAGGCGGCACGCTTCGCCTGGTATGTGGACATGGTCGCGTCCGTGATGCCCTGACGGTCACCCGCCTGATTGAAGCCATCCCCGCCTTCGAGACGGAAGCCGCCGCTCTGGCAAATTTCGCCTGACTTAGTTGAGCCGCTAGCTTGCACGCGCAAGCACGCACACCCGTCCGATAAGCCATTTATTGTCGCAACCAAATTGTGTGTGGAAAAAGCAGGATTGCTCGCTCTGCCCGCGGATTTACCCGTTCTTTTTCAATTCCGCAAGCACCAGCTTGGCAACTTCTTTCAAAGTCTCAAACACGCCTTGACCGTTCACTGCCACGCCCTCGATCACCGGCTCGCCCTTTTTTTGCAATTGTTTCGTCAAGTCTTCCACGCTCATCACGTTCGGCAGGTCGCGCTTGTTCAATTGCAGCACGTACGGGATGGTGTCGAATTTCAGGTTGTGTTCTTTCAGATGTTCCTGCAGGTTGTCCATCGTTTCGAAATTCGCGTCCAACCGCTCTTCCTGCGAATCCGCAACGAACACCACGCCGTCCGCGCCTTTTAGAATCAGCTTCCGGCTGGCCTCGTAAAACACCTGCCCGGGGACGGTGTACAGGTGAAAGCGCGTCTTGAATCCGCGCACGGTTCCCAAATCCAGCGGTAAAAAGTCGAAGAACAGCGTGCGGTCCGTTTCCGTGGCCAGCGACACCATTTTGCCCTTCTGATTTTGTCCCGTGTGGTCGTATACCCATTGCAGGTTGGCGGTCTTGCCGCCCAGACCTGGACCGTAGTACACGAGCTTGCAGTTAATTTCGCGAGCGGGAAAATTGATAAACGGCACTGGTCGTCAACTCGAGTCCGGCTACAAACGCATAGCTTTCGCTATGGCTTGCCGCCAACTTTCGTCCCTCCGTCGATAAGTTGTTGCTGCGCTACCCCACCAGTGTCCGCGAAATTCCTCGGAACTCCACGCTCTATTTTATCTCCCTGACTCCGGTAGGTAACGTATCTATCCCCGCACTCGCCGCCTGTTTAGACCAGTTTGACCATGTAAGTAGTTGTTTCTCAGCAGTATCGAGACGCTGGCGTTAGCGCTTCGGCAATCGCCGTGTCTGTGGTATAATACTAACTGGTAATACCTCGTTTTAGCGTTTTGCAACCCAATCCATCATGAAGCAACGCGAGACATACAGCACGCACAGGTGTGTTCAATCAAACCGGATCAGCTCCGGCCCAGACCTCGCGCAACCCAGCCACGCGCTTAGTTGAACGCTCATCTCAGTAATTTACTCCACTTGGTTGAACGCTCAACTAAGTAATTTACCTCGCTTAGTTGAACGTTCAACTAA
>CAXMLS010000371.1:0-1662 GCA_964194235.1 uncultured bacterium
GTCCTGCATGTCGCGGTAGTGATTCTCAAGTTTTACTCGAACTTTATCCAGCTGGGCATATACCTTCGGCATGGCCTTAGCCATCTCGCGCAACGGCGTTGGCGTGCGAATTCCCGCCACCACATCTTCGCCCTGCGCGTTCACCAGGTAATCGCCATAGAAAACTTTCTCGCCGGAGCTTGGATCTCGCGTGAAGCACACCCCAGTTCCCGACGTATCGCCGTTGTTCCCGAACACCATCTGCACCACGTTTACCGCCGTGCCGAGTACTCCGGTAATCTTTTCCACCCGGCGATAGGTAACCGCCTTCTCCGCCATCCAGGAACCGAACACCGCACCGATCGCGCCCCAGAGCTGTTCCATCGGATCGTCCGGGAAGTTCTTCCCAGTCTTTTCCCTGAACAATTGCTTATACTCCGCCACTAATTGCTTCCAGCCGCTCGCCGGCACCGCCGTATCTTCCCTGACTCCCAGTTTTGCTTTCAACGCGGCCAGCCGATGCTCCAGGTCTTCCTTAGACATTTGCATCACTACCGTCGAATACATCTGCACAAATCGCCGGTACGCGTCGTAGGCGAAGCGCTCATTTTTCGTCGCTCCCGCCAATCCCTCTACGCTGCGATCGTTCAAGCCCAGGTTGAGGATTGTCTCCATCATGCCTGGCATCGACCGCGCGGATCCTGAGCGAACGCTTACCAGTAGCGGGCTCTTTGGATCGCCAAGGTTCTTCTTCGTCACCTTCTCCAGTCGCGCCACGTGCTCGGCAACCTCTTTCTTTAACTCACCAGGATACTTCTTGCCGTTCTTATAGAAGTAGTCGCACGCTTCCGTTGAAATCGTGAACCCCGCAGGCACGGGCAATCCGATTTTGGTCATTTCCGCCAAGCCAGCCCCTTTGCCGCCCAGCACGTCGCGCCACTCTCCGTTACCTTCCGCCTTGCCCGCCCCAAAAAAATATACCCATTTTTTCACTGTGACCCTCGATGTAGGATTTATGAACTACGCGGTTGTCGACTACCCAACCGCTTCTTCAAACTCAATTACCGAAAGAAATAAAATGAACTTTCGGACGCCTCTCTTGCTCCGCAAACAACTTAAAGTTCTCATTGAACCCGGTTGCCCATGCTCACGTCATTCGAATTGTTGCCATTCGAACGCTGGCCAACCCCTCAACCGTTACTTTACTTGTCGGCACGCCGACAATTTCGCTTCGCAGTGAAAATCACGACCTCGACAGATACTCGACCAATACTTTAATTGTCGGACTGCCGACATTTTCGCCTTGCACTTGATAGCGCGAACGTTTGGCCGTGGCATTTAGAATCTAAACCGAAACTTGAATTGTCGGCGTGCCGACATTTTATTCGTTCCGTAACGACTTTCGTGTCCAGACGAAACCTCTACCATTACTTTAACTGTTCTAGCGCCGCCGCGTTCGGATTCTCAGGTGCTCAAGCTGCGCCTTAAGATAAGTTTTATGCCTCAACCAAAACATTAGATTTCGGCGTGGAGAATTCCAAATTTTCCGGTCGACTTCTTGGCACCAATTTCACTTCAACTAATACTGAAATGTCGGACTGCCGACATTCTAAGCTGACTTGCGAGTAATGAGCTGCTACGCATGGCTTCAGGTATTACTTTAATTGTCGGCATGCCGACAAT
>CAXMLS010000372.1:0-9938 GCA_964194235.1 uncultured bacterium
AGATGTGTATAAGAGACAGCTATACGTTTATTCTCCACATCGGCAAGGGCGCGGCCGGCGCTGGCGGCGGCATGGAACACGCCGACTCCACGGCCATCTCAACGCAGTCCGATCAGAATCTTCCCAGCGTAGCGGCGCACGAATTTTTCCATTTGTGGAACGTCAAGCGCATCCGCCCGGCTTCTCTCGATCCCGTCGATTACAGGAAGGAGCAGTATTCGCGCGCGCTCTGGTTTGCCGAGGGCGTCACCAATACTTACGCTTCGTACACGCTCGCGCGCTCCGGGATCTGGAGCAAGCAGCAGCTTTACCACGATCTTGGCGAACAGATCAGCGAGCTCGAAACTCGCCCGGCAAATCACTGGCAGAGCGCGGAGCAATCGAGCCTGGACGCGTGGCTCGAGAAATATCCGTTGTACGAACGCGCTGGCCACAGCATCTCGTATTACACCAAGGGTCAAGTCCTCGGTGTGCTCTTCGATATTTTGATCCGGGATCGCACCGAAAATGAGAAGAGCCTCGACGACGTGTTGCGCGCCATGAATTGCGACTTTGCGCTGGCCGGAAAAAATTACCGCGACAGCCTCGACATTGAATTGACCGCCGAGAAAGTTGCCGGCGATTCTTTCGCCGACTTTTTCAAGCGCTATGTCGCCGGCGCGGAACCTCTTCCGTATCGAGAAATACTGAGTCTTGCCGGATGGGAGTTGCACACAACAGAGCACCGCCGCCCGAGCCTGGGTTTTTCCGCCGAACGCGGTTCGAATGGTTCGCTTATTGTCCGCAGCGTGGATGCGAACAGCCCGGCCGCACAGGCAGGCTTGCAAATCGGGGACGTGATTCTGAACTGGAATCGCGCGGAACCGCCGCGTCGCCCGGAGCAATGGCTCCGTCAACAAAAATCAGGCGCGCCACTGCATCTGCGCGTGCGGCGTGGCGACACCGAGCTGAGCGCGGAATTTCGTCTCGGCGAAGTCACCGAAACTGTCTTCGAAATTGCGGAAGACCCTCACGCGGCAGATAAGGCTCGCCAGATTCGCGAGAGCCTGCTTCACGGAGTTACAAATGCCGTCATCGCGCACTGACGCCGTTGCATTGGGTGCCTAGCCTTGACCTTCGCTGACGGATTCGAGAAAGTTCCTCGTACTTCATGATCCGCACAATCATCGTCAGCGTGTTTCTCTCGCTTTACATTCTTCTCGTCGGCCCGCCCTTGCTTTTGTACACGCTGCTCTCTCGCGATCCCGATCCCATCTACTTCGCCGGAATTGGTGGCGTGATGTTCTTTGTGCGCGCGGTGGGCGTGCGGCTCCGCGTCACCGGAATAGAACGCATCCCGCCCGGCGTGTGCCTCTTTGTCGCCAATCACACCAGCACGCTCGATGCTCCCGCAATCGTTGAAGCGATTCCGCGCCGCATCGCCATCCTCTTGAAAGAATCGTTGTTCCGCTGGCCCATCGTTGGAGCGGCATTTCGCCTTGCGCACTTCGTTCCCATAGAACGCACCGGCCGCGAATCCGCCATCGCCAGCCTGGAAAAAGCCACCGCGGAACTACGCGCTGGCCAATCGTTTTTAATTTATCCGGAAGGCACGCGCAGCCCGGACGGCCGGCTGCAAAGGTTTAAAAAGGGCGCGGTGGTCATGGCCATCAACGCGGGGGTGGCAATCGTTCCGGTGGCGTGCTCCAACGCTCATCGCCTGATGAAAAAGAAATCGCTGGTCCTGCATCCCGGCGAAATTCTTGTGGAGTTTTTGCCGCCCATCGATCCCACCAAATTTTCGTTTGAGAATCGCGATGAACTGAACATCGTGGTGCACGACGCTTTAGCCGCGGGCCTGCCCCCAGATCAGCGGCCGCTAGGCTTCCCGGGAGCGGTCTAGATTTTTCGATTCTTGATGGTGTCGAGCTCCGCTTCCAATTCCCGCAAGCGTTTTTGCCATTCCGGCAGCCGGTTAATCGCCGCCATGGATTTCAGCCATTGCCGGTTGTCCACCGCCGGATAGCCGGAATAAAGCGCGCGCGCCGGAACGTCGTTTGGTATTCCGCTCTTCGCGGTGATCACCGCGTTTTCGCCCACGGACAAATGCCCGGCGGTTCCTACTTGTCCCGCCAGGATGCATCCATTGCCGATGTGCGTGGACCCGGCAAGTCCCACCTGTCCGCACAACATTGCGTCATTGCCCACTTTCGACGCGTGCCCCACGAGCACTAAATCGTCGAGCTTCGTTCCCCGGCCGATACGTGTTTCGCCCACCGTCGCGCGGTCCACGCAAGCATTGGACTGTACTTCCACGTCATCTTCCAGCACCGTCACGCCACCCTGCGCCATCTTGTACCAGCTTCCGTCTTTCTTTTTCGCGAAGCCCAACCCATCGCCGCCAATGATCACGCCGTTCTGCAAAATCACTCGCGCTCCGATGATGCAAAACTCGCGCACCACCGCGTGCGCGTGCGCAAAAAAATCCTCTCCGATTCGCGCCCCGCGGTATACCGTCACAAAACTGTGGAGCACCGCGTTGCGGCCTATCTCGGCGTCTTCGTCTACAAAACAATACGGCCCGATGTGCGCGCCCTCGGCAATGCGCGCGCTTTTTGCAATTACGGCTGTTGGATGAATTCCCGGCGCATAGCGTGGAGCCTGATAAAAGAACTCAATGGTGCGCGCAAAATCCAGATACGGATTTTCGCTGCGCAGCGCGGCTATCACTGGCGCGCCTGCACTGCGTTCCAACGCGATGCCTTCCTGCAGCAGCACCGCGGAGGCTGATGTGGTTTTCAAAAGAGGGAAGTACCGCCGGTTGGCTAGAAAAGTGATGTGCCCGGGTTCCGCGTGATCAATCCCCGCGACGCCGGTGATCTCAGCATCCGACGGACCTTCCACCCGGCAGCCAAGCTTGTGCGCAATTTCCGATAGTCTCATGAAGGAATCTCCTGACGTCTGAGCGAGTCTCGCACAGCGTCGCAAGCGAAGTATAGATAGTCAGGGCGGGTAGGGCAGTTGCGCGCAATAATCGGAGAGCGTGAAGTGGGCAAGCATGCCAGGCGGTGCGCTGGCACCCAGCACGAAACTACTCGTTGAAGAGTCGCGGTTGCACGATCGATGGCACCGCCGGCTTTCGCCGCGCGATTCCCACCACACCCAAGACGGTAATTTCCCGAAGCGCCCCGCGCGGCACAAAGATCCGTTCGGTATTCGAATTCAAATCCGGGGGCGTGATCTGCACTCCGTTATCAAGGAGGTTCAGCAAATCATTGGGTATGACGCCCTCGAGCGTCTCCCCGTCGCTATAGCGCAGCCGCACCCAGAGCCCGTCCAACTTGGGCCTGCTGAGGAACGCTTTGCGCTCCGGCTCAAACTCCTCCGAAAACTCCCGCACAAAGTAAATCGACCGCAATTTCTCGAATTCGATTTCGGTATGTTCGCCGTCCGGGCTCAAAAGGTCTACCGGCCCGTTCTGTCCTAGCCGTGACGGGTTGAGGTACCCGCGCAGGGATTTCTTGTCGGCGAGAACAACAACCACTTTCTTGTGCGTGGAGGATGGGGTGCGATTTTTCAAAATTTTAGGGCTTCACGGCCTGAAATGGTCCCTACCGGAGAGAATTTGCCAATCGACCGGATGTATGTTATGTTAAGCACGTTTTCCTGTCAACCTACTGTGTTCATTAGGGTTAGCCCCGGAGTGCCGGCCGTTGACCGAAAAGAAGCAAATCCTTAAGTCTGCCTCTATCATCTCTGTTGTCACCATATTTAGCCGAATTCTCGGATACGTCCGAGACCAGCGCTATGCTCTTTTGCTTGGCACATCGCATATCGCGGATTCCTTCATCCTCGCCTATCGGATTCCCAATCTTTTCCGTCGGCTGGTAGGCGAAGGCTCCATGAGCGCCTCCTTTATACCTGTGTTCACCACCTATATGCGCGAAAAACCGCGCAAGGAGGTCTGGGAGTTCGCCAACAACCTGTTCTGGACACTCGCGCTCGTCCTGGCGGTGATCACCGTGCTTGGTATGGTCTTCTCGCCGGCGGTTATCCACGCCTTCACCCCCACGTCAGCGAAGAATCTTCATTGGGACGAAGCCATCGCCCTGAACCGCATTATCTTTCCGTATCTTTTCTTTATCGGGCTGGCCGCCCTGGCCATGGGCATTTTGAATTGTTTCCACATTTTTGGACTGCCCGCCGCCACCCCGGTGCTCTTGAATCTGTCGATCATCTTATTTTCTGTCGGTGCCGTTTGGCATTATTTCAAGAGTCCCGCAATTTCTCTGGCTGTGGGAGTGCTCGTGGGCGGAGCCCTGCAATTTTTGATTCAGGTGCCGTCCCTGGTTCAGAAGGGCATGCACTTCAATTTTGGCATCTCGTTCTCGCACCCCGGTATTCAGAACGTCGCTCGCCTGATGATTCCGCGCTTCTTTGGCATCGGCATCGGCCAGATCAATTTCTTTATCGATACCTATTTTCTGAACTCCGCCAAGATGCCGCAAGGCAGCCTAACCGCTTTGTACCTTGCGGACCGCGTCATGGAGTTGGTGCTTGGCGGGTATGCCATCGCCGTCGCCACTGCCATCCTGCCGATGATGTCCCATCAAGCGGCCGCCAAGGATTACGCCAGCCTTAAACGAACGTTGTCCTTCTCCGTGCGCATCGTGGCCTTCATTACTGTTCCCGCTGCGCTTGGGTTGATAATTCTGCGTGAGCCGATCATCCGCGTGCTATTCCAACACGGCGAATTCGTCGCGGCCTCTACGCGATTGACCGCCCGCGCGCTTCTTTATTCCGCGATGGGTTTGCCAGCCCTGGCATCCGTAAAATTGATCGTCCCCGCGTTTTACTCCACGCGCGACACGCGCACTCCTGTCATCGTAGCGATGGCGTCGTTAGTGTTGAACATCGTTCTGAACATTATTTTCATTCAGTATTTTTTCAAGCGCGTGCAAAACGGCGGCCCGGCGCTGGCGACGTCGCTGGCCAGCTTCCTCGATTTCGTCGCTCTCTTTATCATTTTTCGATTGCGTTATGGCGCGCTGGGCGGCAGCCGTATTTTGCGCTCCTTTGCGAAAATCGCGCTGTGCTCTTCAATCATGGGGCTTGGCTGCTGGCTGGGCATGCATTACACCGAGTTCACCGCGCACTCGCGTTTCCTGGTTCAGCTTCTGGTATTCCTTGCCTTGCTTGGCGGGGCCACCGCTCTGTATCTCGCCATGGCCTGGTTGTTTCGCTGTCACGAAATTGAAGAAGTCTACGGCATTGCCACGCGTCGGAGATCCGCCGCCGACACGGGGTACGCGGAGCCTTGATGGAAATCGCCGCAACCATTTCGTCATTCCTGACGTACGTCAAAGTCGAGAAAGGGCTTTCGTCCAACACCGTCTCGGCCTATCGCCGCGATCTGGCGAAGTTCGATGTGTTTGCGCAGAAGCGCAAGCTTTCGCTGGAAGGAGTCAGCCGAGATGACCTGGTCGACTTTCTCGCCAGTTTATACCGCGCCAATCTCGAAAGCCGCACGGTGGCCCGTCATCTCGTCACGTTGCGAAATTTCTTTCGGTTCGCGCAAATTCACGAACTGATTACCGAGGATCCCTCCATTAATCTGGAATCGCCGAAGATTCGCCGCTCCTTGCCCGGCTATCTGCGCCTCGAGGAGGTTGAGCGTCTTCTCGAGCAGCCCGACCCGACCACCTCTTTGGGTATGCGCGATCGTGCCATGCTGGAAGTTTTGTATTCCACCGGCCTGCGCGTTTCCGAACTCGTCGGCCTGCGCGTCGGCGATCTCGACAGTAAGGTCGGGTGCGTTCGCTGCATCGGCAAAGGCGATAAAGAACGCATCGTTCCCGTGGGACGCAAAGCCCTGGCCATGGTGGAAAAATATCTTCGCGACGCTCGTCCCAAGTTGCTGGGCAAGCTGAGGGGTAGTCCGACGTTATTTGTAAATCGGCGGGGCGTTTCGCTCAGCCGAGTAGGCGTGTGGAAGATTTTGTCGGGATACGGCCAGCGCGCCGGGTTGCGCGTTTCGCTTACTCCACACATGCTGCGGCACAGTTTCGCAACGCATCTGCTGGAGCGCGGTGCGGATTTGCGGTCCGTCCAACTCATGCTTGGACATGCCGACATCTCCACTACGCAGATCTACACCCACGTTGTGGAAGAGCGGTTGAAACAGATTTACAAAGCGCATCACCCCCGGGCCTGAACGGGAAAGTTTTGATATCTATCGCGGGTGCCTTCGCCGATTTCGCGCGAACACCCTGAAGCTTGAGGGAGCGTAATGCCAGATTACATGTTTTTGCTGGAAAGCCGGCTTTCACCGGAACAACGCGCGGTACTGACCCGCGTGCAGGAACTATCCGCCGCCATGAGCTTCAATGTCTACCTTACCGGCGGCACCGTTCGCGATCTCGTGACCGGCGCGTCTCTGCGCGACCTCGATTTCACTGTTGAGGGTAACCCCGCCAAAATCGCCCGCGAACTTGAAAAGGGCGGCGCCAAAGTCCTCGTCGAAGACGAAAAATACCGTCACATCGAATTGCTCTTTGGCGGCGAGGTAGAAGGCAGCATTTCCGCCGCTCGCGACGACCATTACGTTCGCCCGGGGACCCGGCCGGAGGTTCGCTGGTCCACCATCATGGAGGATTTGCGCCGCCGCGATTTCTCTCTCAACGCGGTGGCCATTTCTCTCAATCCCGCCTCTCGCGGATTACTCCTCGATCCTACCAATGGCTTATCCGACATCGAACGCGCCGAAGTGCGCGCGCTCACCATCCATGCTTTCACCAACCAGCCCGCCCGCCTTTTGCGTGTGCTGCGTTTCGCCGCTCGCATGGGTTTCAAGATTGAAGCTCGCACGCAGGAGTGGTTTGATCTCGCCGTGGAGCGTGAACTTCCCGCCACGATCACGCTGGAAGACGGCGGCGCTGAACTTCGCGCGTTGGCCCGCGAAGAACGCCCGGGTGTCGTTCTAAAAGCGTGGGAAGACCACGACCTGCTCGAAACCGTCAGCCCTATTCTGGCCAAAAAGCGCCCCGGGTATGACGCCATCACGCGGCTCTCGAATGTCCGTGAAGATTTGTTCACCGCTGGACTTCGCCCGCGGCTGACCACTCCGATGCTGCTGGCGATCATCAGCAGACTTAAGGACCGCGAGCAAAGCACGATGCTCTCGAAAGCCGGTTTCCGTTCCGCTGAAGCGCAGGAAGTTCTCGGTTTCGAAAAAGTAATCCAGAACGTTCAGAAAGAGCTGACCGGCAAAAAAATGAACGCTCCGCTTGACGCGTTCAAATTCCTGGAAAGACTCCCGCTCGAGCAGGTTGCGTACATCATGGCGGAATCCAATAATTCCGCCGCGGTATCGAAGATCCGCGCGTACCTCAATAAATGGCGCCCGATTCGTTCCGCACTTCCCATGGTCGTAAGCGAATTGACCGCACTCGGCATGCCCTCAGGCGACAAATTCGACGCCATCGTCGACCAGGTATTTGGCATTCAGCTTACCGGACGAGGCAAAACTCCCGAAGAGCGCGAAAAAATCCTGCGAAAGCTTTCCGGCATTAAAGAACAGCCTAAGAAGAAAGAAAAGGAGAAAAAACCGGCTAAAGGCGCCGAGAAATCGCAGGTTGCGCTGGCGGTCGGCAGCGCCGCGCGGCAAAAACACGCCGCCTCAAAAGAAGAAACCACGAGCGCTGGGAAATCTTCAGCAGCCGGTACTAAATCTGGCGGTAAATCTCACGCCGGCAAAGGCGCCGCAAAACATGCTGCGCCGGCCCGCCACGGCCGTTCGCATTCATCCGGAAAGAAAGGTCACGGACGCAAATAGCCGTACTGCGTTTCTGTTTGATCCGGCCGCCGTCGTCGGCGCAGATGAAAAAGTAAGAATGAAAGTCGCATTTCTCCCTCCGGCGATTTAGAATCGAGGTTCATGGACCAGCCGCAGTTCGTTCATCTTCACGTTCATACCGATTTCAGCCTGCTCGATGGAGCTTGCGAAACCTCCGAGTTGCTCGACGAAGCGTCGCGCCAGAAGATGCCCGCCGTGGCCATCACCGATCACGGCAATCTTTTTGCCGCCGCAAATTTTTTCAATGAAGCGAGCAAGCGCGACGTCAAGCCCATCATCGGTTGTGAAGTGTATGTCGCGAAGGGCAGCCGCCACGAACGCGGGGAAAAATCCAGCGGTGCCAATACTTCGAACGGCGCCAATGGGCGTAGCGATGGAGAAGCTCACGGCCGCGGCAGCAATCATCTGGTTTTACTTTGCGAATCCCTCGAGGGCTATCAGAATCTCATCAAGCTCGTTTCTCTGGGCTTTCTGGAAGGTTTTTACTACAAGCCGCGCATCGACTACGACCTTCTTGCCAAGCACAGCAAAGGACTGATCGCGCTCTCTGCCTGCCTGCGCGGAGTGGTTACGGAAGCGGTTGTGGAAGAAAAATACGATCAGGCCCGCGAGAACGCGTACCGCCTGCGCGATGTTTTCGGCAAGAATAATTTTTTTCTGGAGATCCAGGATCAGGGACTTCCCATCGAGAAAACCGTGAATCGCGAGCTGGTGCGTCTCTCAAAGGAGAGCGGAATTCCACTCGTCGCTACCAACGACTGCCACTATCTGCATCACGACGACGCCCACGCGCAGGATGTTTTGCTTTGCATCCAGACCGGTAAGAACGTCGGCGATACGAACCGCATGAAA
This sequence comes from uncultured bacterium, assembly GCA_964194235.1. Lineage (GTDB taxonomy): Bacteria > Acidobacteriota > Terriglobia > Acidiferrales > UBA7541 > Acidiferrum. The sequence continues at coordinate 8,687 of CAXMLS010000372.1, forward strand.
TTCGCCACCGACCAGTTTTATTTCAAGACCGCCGCCGAAATGGCCCAGGTCTTTGGCGAGCTGCCGCAAGCTTTGAGCCGCACCGTCGATATTGCCGCGCGCTGCAACGTAAAAATCGAGGGTATCCCGAATCCATTTCCCGAATTCAAAGTTCCCGAAGGTCACACGCCCGGCAGCTATTTTGAAATGGTCGTGCGCGAAGGCTTCGCCGCGCGACTGCCAACTCTCGAACGCCTGGCCAAGAAGGGGCTGCTGCGCAATAGCCTCGCCGAATACGAACGCCGCCTCAGCTTCGAAATCCAGATGATTCAGAAGATGCGCTACGAAGGCTACTTTCTGATCGTTTGGGATTTCATTCATTACGCGCGTGCGCAGTGCGTTCCCGTCGGCCCCGGGCGCGGCTCCGCAGCCGGCAGCCTCGCGAGCTACGCGCTGCGCATCACCGATGTCGATCCGTTGCAGTACAACCTGATCTTCGAGCGCTTCCTGAATCCCGAACGCGTCTCCATGCCGGATATCGACATTGATTTCTGCATGCGCCGCCGCGGCGAGTTGATCGATTACGTCACGCAAAAATACGGCCGCGAAAACGTGGCCCAAATCATCACTTTCGGAACCATGGCCGCCAAAGCCGCGGTGAAAGACGTCGGCCGCGCCATGGATATTCCATACCTCGAAGTGGACCGCCTCGCCAAGCTCATACCCACCACCCTCGGAATCACTCTCGATGTTGCTCTGAAAGAAGCGCCGCAACTGCAAGCCGCCATCAACGCCGATGAGCGCCTGAAAGATTTGATGGCCGTCGCGCTTCGTCTCGAAGGCCTGGCGCGGCATGCTTCGACACACGCCGCCGGCGTGGTGATTTCACCGCGGCCGCTCACCGACATCGTCCCGGTGTACAAGACCAACCGCGATGAAATCACCACGCAGTACGACATGAATGCGCTCGAACGCATTGGTCTGCTGAAGATGGATTTTCTCGGGCTAACCACGCTCACCGTTTTGCACGATGCCGTCGGCATGGTCGAGAAGAATCGCGGCGTCAAAATCGACATCGACAATCTTGCGCTCGACGATCCGGATACTTACAAACTTTTCGCGCGCGGGGACACCACCGCGATTTTCCAGTTTGAATCCCACGGGATGCGCGACATTCTGCGTCGCTACCAGCCCACGCGCATCGAAGATCTCACCGCGCTCAACGCTCTTTATCGTCCCGGACCTATTCAGGGCGGCATGATCGACGACTTCA
>CAXMLS010000373.1:0-3885 GCA_964194235.1 uncultured bacterium
CTCCAGAACTTCCTTATCAATGTAATACGCCGCCTTTTTACCGCTCGGCGAAATCGATAGCCCACCCGCAAAATCCTGTAGCGTCACCAACTCTTGATCGTCCTGCGCCAACAGGTCCAGTCGCAACAGTCGCGGCGGCCCCGTTTGAGCGCGATCTTGCTCCACCGCAATCGCCACATTGCTTCCGGCCACTTCCGTGGCGTCCAGAAATGTTCGCCCTTCAAACGCCGCGCCCGCTGGCCCGGTGCGCAAATTTGTATACTGAAACGAAAACAACGCGCGGGGTTTTACCGCCTCGGTCATATAAACTACCGTCGCGTCGTCTTTCAACCAAAACGCATTTGCCGAATCGAAAATCACGTTCTCGCCGCCGTTGATGCGCACTTCTTTGCCGCTATCGTCTAGCGCCACCGTTACAAACGAGTCCTGCGTCTTCCCGCTGTCGTCGACCACCGATGTGGTAAACAGCCGCGCCAATACCAAGTGCCCGTTCGGCGACCACCGGAATGAATCCACCGCATAGCTGAACGGTGTGCTGCCATATTTAAACTTATCCCCTTGCAGCAAGCGCCGCTTTTTTCCGTTCGTCTCTCGCAGCCAGATATCGTCGTGCTGCAGGTCGTACAACTTTGTCTTCATATTCCGCCGCACCGAATAAACGATGCGGTTATCCGGCGCAAACGAAAACGCCGTAATATCCTCATCAATCGTCTGCAGCGGTTTTTCCAGGTCCACCAATTGCGCGCCCGCTGGCGGGATCGTGCAGCACCCAAACACAAAACAAACCATCGCGCACAACTGTCGAAGCCAGCGATAGCGACTGGAGCAAAGGCAGGTCATAGGTATTTTCCCGGACGCACTACCGCTGGAGCGTTCATAACATTTCCAGAAACTTGTTCATGATTTGTTGATTCGCAAAGGCCGCTAGACTTCTGGCGCAGCGCGCACCTTCAATTTGCGAATTTCGTCCAGCCGCTGTCGCAGCCTTTGTTCAAATCCCTGGTCGGTCGGTTTGTAATACGTGCGTCCCGCCAGATTATCCGGCAGGCAGGTCATATCCGTAACCTTCTCTTCAAAATTGTGCGCGTACTTGTACCCGTCGCCGTAGCCCACATTCTTCATCAGTCCGGTCACCGCATTGCGCAGGTGTAGCGGCACCGGATCGGCCTCCGTCTTCGCAACATCTTCCATCGCCTCGCCGTGCGCCGTGTACAGCGCATTCGATTTCGGTGCCAGCGATAAATATACCGCCGCTTGTGCCAGCGCTAAATGTCCTTCCGGTGCGCCCAAAAAATCAAACGCATCCTTCGCTGCCAGCGTAACCGCCAGCGCTCCCGGCTCCGCCAATCCAATATCTTCGCTCGCCATGCGTACCAGCCGCCGCGCCAGGTACAGTGCGTCTTCGCCGGATTCCAGCATGCGCGTTAGCCAATAAAGCGTCGCGTCCGGATCGGAATTGCGCACCGATTTGTGCAGCGCTGAAATTAAATTGAAATGTTCTTCACCGGCCTTGTCATACCGCAGCAGCTTGCGTTGCAGAATATCTTCCAACAACAGCGGTGTAATCGCCAGCACGCCGTTGCAATCGCGAATCGCGCTGCGCGCCGCCAGTTCCAGCGTGTTGTACGCCGAGCGCGCATCACCGTTCGCAAACGACGCGATGCGCATCAGCACATCTTCGCTAGCCTCAAATTCGTCATTGCCCAATCCGCGTTCCTTATCCAGCAACGCGCGCCGCAGCAATTCCGCGATCAGCGGCGTCGGCAGCGCCGCCAGGATGTACACCTTGGTGCGCGACAGCAGCGGAGAAATTACTTCGAACGAAGGGTTCTCCGTCGTCGCGCCGATAAACGTGATGTGCCCCGCCTCGACGTACGGCAAAAAAGCATCCTGTTGTGCCTTGTTAAAGCGATGCACCTCGTCCACAAAGACAATGGTGCGATTCCCCGAGCGAGATTTCCGCTCCGCCACCGCCATCACTTCTTTAATCTCTTTAATCCCCGCCAACACCGCGCTGAAGGAAACAAATTCCGATCGCGTCAGCCGCGCGATCAGGCGCGCCAGCGTGGTCTTGCCGCATCCCGGCGGACCCCACAGCAGCATCGACCCAATGTCGTCATTTTCAATCTGCGTGCGCAGTGGTTTTCGCGGCCCCAGTAATTTTTCTTGGCCAATGAATTCATCCAGCCTGCGCGGACGCATGCGCTCCGCCAGCGGTTGGTGCGCGGCGGGGACTTCGGAATCTACGGAATTTCCTGCAGGTCCGAGCGGTAGTTTGGAGAAAAGGCTCACGGCTCTTGGATGTCACGTGGGCGCGCCGAGTTGCGCAGCCCAACCGAGCTGCGCTGCCTGGCCGCTTCGTAAAACAGAACCGCCGCGGCCGCCGCCGCGTTCAAGGATTCCACGCCGCTCGCCATCGGAATGCGTATCCGCGCATCCGCGCTGCGTTCCACTTCAACCGGCAGCCCAGATCCTTCATTTCCCACCAGCAGCGCCGATGGTTTACACCAGTCCAGTTCCCACGGCGCGAGGATCGCTTGCTCTCCGTCTTCCGGTTCATGCACGCTCGCCGCCAGCATGCGAAATCCCGCCACGCGCAGCTGCGTCATCAGGATTGGCAGGGGAGTGCCTACTAAAATTCCCAGATGTAGCGCAGCTCCCGCCGAAGCGCGCAGCGCCTTTGGCGAATATGGACTTGCGGTGCCGCTTTGTCCCGACGCAGAGATAGCCGCTCCCGTCGCGCCAAACGCAGCGGCTGTGCGCAGAATTGTTCCCACATTTCCCGGATCCTGCACGCCCGCAAGCACGACCAGCAGCGGCGAACACGCTTTTTCCGGCACGCGTAGCAAATCGTCGAACGTCGTCACCCGCGGCTCAACCAGTGCCGCCACTCCCTGCGGGTGCTCGGTATCCGCGAGTCCTTCAAACAATCTGTCCGTCGTTTGCAAAACCGGAAACGCAATTTCCGGCCGATTCGTAAACGGTGCCAGCCGTTCTCTATACCGCTCTCCGCTTTCGCTGAACAGCACCGCATCAATCCGGCAGCCGGAGCGCAGCGCTTCTTCCACCATGCGCACGCCTTCCACGCCGACAAATCCCGACTCCGTGGGAATCCCGCCGCGCAGCGCCATGCGAAATTGCTTCAGCCAGCGATTATCGCGACTCGTCAGAATCGCAGGAGCATGCCCCGCTCGCGCACCACGCCCCGCTGGCCCGTTGCGAGCCGCTCCTGAAGTCGTATCCATCGCCGAAAGCGTAGCAAACTTCCCGTGCGAAGACACTTCGCCGATCGCAATCTGCCTGCTTAGCTTGCCGCCTGGACGGTTGCAGTCTCGGACACTCGCCCCTTCGCGCACACCATCAGGAACCAGACGATTAGAATTGACTAATTTCGCAGCCGAGAACAATCACCCGCGTATTGCACCCCTTCACCAGCTATGGTAGCTTCCCGTGAATCATGAGGGTGAGCGAAGCGCTCCGCAGCGAACGTTAACCTTCGCGAAAGGCCAAACTTGCCGGCAGAATTATTGCGCGTCCACGCGCAATCCCCGGAAACAAACTCGCTGCGTTACGCTGCGAGTTTTTTAACGCGCGGTCGCGTGGTGGCTATCCCCACCGACACCGTCTACGGGCTTGCCGCCGACCCTTTCAATCTCTCCGCTGTTGAAGAAATCTATCGCGTCAAAGGCCGCCCGGAAGCTCGCGCCTTGCCCATCCTGGTGAATTCGCTCGATCAGGCCATGCTGCTATCGCGCGAAGCTCCAAAAAATTTCCTGCGCCTTGCGCACGAGTATTGGCCCGGAGCCCTCACGCTGGTCGTGGACGCCGCGCAGCGTCTCCCGTTGAAAGTCACCGCCAATACTGGACCTGTCTCTTATACACATC
>CAXMLS010000374.1:0-2183 GCA_964194235.1 uncultured bacterium
GATGTGTATAAGAGACAGCCCCATACATGTTTGCGTCGCGATATGCGGCAGAAGTCCCGATTACTTTCATGCTCTCCCCTATTCAATCAGTCGTTTCACTTTCGGCGGCCACAGCGATAACACCTTTCGAAAATTGCTTTGCCGACTCCCGAATCGGCCACTGCCACAGCACGTAAGCTTTATATCCGTGGTCCAAAGTCATAGCACCTTCTATGTTTGTACGTCCCGCGAAATTAGGTAGCGGTGCCAGTTGCCGACTTACTCTAGGCTCTCCGTTTATTGCCGGACGAGTTTGATGTAGTCGAAAGCCTGAGTAAAACCAGAACTTGTCGGATTCTTACCGGTGGTGGTGAACACAAAGACGGCGTTGCCTGCTGCGAGCGACATAGTGCCAAGGTCAAATTGTTTCCAAACGTCGCTCACGGAATATTCGTCAACTGCAGGCCCGACCTTCGCCCCTTTGACCGTAAGCTGCACGATTCCGCGAGAACTGTGCGCCTTCGTAGCGAATTTAACATCGTAGATCCCGGTCTGCGGAACACTTAGAGTGAACGTGACAAACTGCCCGGCAGCGCTGGCGTCGAGAGTAGTGCCTTGACCATCGGTGAAACCCGACCATGCAAAAATGCGGTAGGCCGGACCGGAGCTCGCGCTCGCGTTGAACAGGATAGCGGATTCGGTTTCGTACACAGTCGTTGCGGCAACGACCGTCAGCGTGGTCGACCCGGAAATGGTTCCGAGGGCTGCGGAGATTTTAGCGGTCTGTCCAGCCGTTCCGGCGGTAGCAAGTCCGGAGGCGTTAATGGTCGGCCCTGTTGTGTTCGAAGAAGTCCAGGTTGTGGTGGACGTGAGGTCTTTCGTACTTTTGTCACTATACGTTCCCGTGGCGTGGAACTGCACCGTGCTTCCTGCCGGAATCGACGGATTAGATGGCGTCACGGCGATGGATTTTAGAGTCGCGGCAATCACTGTCAATGTGGAAGTCGTCGAGTGTGTCAGGAGCCCACTAGTGCCTGTAATCGTAATTGTATTCAAACCACCTCGTTGTTACCGTAAGGGTTGAAGTTCCGGATCCGACGACGGTAGCCGGTAAAAAGGCAGCCGCTGCCCCTGCCGGCAATCCGCTGTCGGTCAAATTCACGCTTCCGCTAAACCCATTCAACGATCCTACGGAAATCGTATATTTCGCCGAGTTACCTATCGCCGCTGTTTGTGAACCTGGGGTCGCTAGAAGTGAAAAGTCAGCAGACGGACTCACAGAACCTATCGCGAAATTGCAAATGGTCTGCGAACCCTTCTCGGAGTACAACGCCCAGTAATTGAGCCTCGAAAAATTGCTTTGGAAAGCATAATTCGTTCCGAGCGTAACTTCCGGGGAACCAGGCGGCGTCACGAAGATCGTATATACATGCGTAGTTGGATCGATGATTAATCGAAAATGGTAACTTTGTCCTGGAAGGTAGGAAACGGAAGTGTTGGCCGAAAAACCTCCTCCGTTGCGCGCATCGATAAATCCTGAGGAATTAAATCTCACACTGACCGCCAGCCTCGCATAGGCGTCGGCAGTGCCAAGAGAAAGACCCGTAACCCCGTCCATGTTGGCAAGGTTCGGTGTGGCATCAAAGCTTGCCTGGAACCGAGCAGTCTGCGTTGCGATCGGCGTGTTTTGCCAAATCGCAGTACTTACGGGGCATTTGGCGGAACTCGGCAAATTATTAATTATCACCGGAACAGGCGCCGACGTAGTTGCGTTCCCGGCAGCGTCGCGCGCCGTTGCGGTCAAGATATGCGTGCCATTGGGGATCGCAGAGGTATCCCATGACCCGACGTAGGGCATAGCGGATAATTCAGTACCGATCAGTTTCCCATCCGCCTTTAACTGAACACCCAATACATTAATGTCGTCGCCCGCGTTGGCGGAAACAGTAACTATCCCAGACACCATCGCGTCTTGCTGCGGATCGGTAATGCTGGAAGTAGGGGCTGTCGTATCGGAACTACCAAACCCAGTCTCACCAAATCCGCACACCGTGTGGGATGGTACCTCGGAATAGAGTGACCAATAGTTGAGGCTCGACGTGCTGCTTTGCGAGCTGCGAAATCGAAAGTTGGCCCCTAAGACCGATTCTGGCGAGCCGGGCGCGGCGACATAAACTGTGTACACACTGTCTCTTATACACATC
>CAXMLS010000375.1:0-2173 GCA_964194235.1 uncultured bacterium
TGTGTATAAGAGACAGGTCCAGGATATGTTGCTTTGTTTTTTCTACGACGTCCTCTGGTAGAGCGCGGCCCCGGGCTTCACTCATGTACATGCTTAGGGTGGCCATCACTGGATTCGCCGCTCCCGCTGAAGCTTTGGAGGGGATGGAAGTCGATGCGACGGAAGACGCCTGAGTAGTCGCCACCTGGGGAACCGCTGCGGTACCCGCAGCCAATCCGGCAAGCTCGAATAAGCTGCGTCTCGTCAGAGTTACGCTACTGCCAGTTTCCGATTTTATTTTATCTCGCTCGTCTGTCACCGTGGTTCTCCGCTGCGATATCGATCGATGATTCCTATAAACTTCCCCGGACGCTCAGGTTTGGCCGGGCGGCGAAGTGCATGTTATGCCGCCAGGGGGTCGGATGCCTGAAAACACTATTAATTTCCCTTCATCCGGTTGAGTGTTCGTATGCGATAGAACTTTCGTCATCAGTTCCGTTGACCTGTCGCTTGGGTGAAATTAAATTAATACTCGTTTCATGTATGGGATTTCGTGGTGGCTTAAACTCCGATGCTCGCAGTTTGGCCCGCGATTGTCAGCGCATTAATTCAACATTGCCTGGGTCGCACAGACAAAATATTCGGGGGATTAAGCATGAAAACTTTCGTGGGCATCATCTTCGCTCTCTGGGTAGTTACAACTCCCTCGGCAAAGTCTCAGAGCCCCGCGCCGATGAAACTTGTCCAGACCATCCCTCTGCCAAACGTTGAAGGTTATTTCGACCACATGGCCGTGGACATCAAGGGCCAGCGATTATTTGTTCCTGGCGAGCACCAGAGGACCATCGAGGTAGTGGATCTGCGTGCCGGCAAAGTGATTCACACCATCACCGGTTTTGGCGGCGATCCACGAAAAACTATCTACCTGCCGGAAACAAATGAGATTTGGGTGGACGATGGAGATGCCACGGTAAAAGCGTTTAGTGGCGACACCTACGAATTGGTTAAGAACATTCCTCTGTCCGGCCATGACCTTGATAAAGACTCGAGGAAAGTTCCGGACAACGGGGCGTACGATTCCGTCTCTCATTTATTTTATTTAGGTGATCGCGCGGATTCGGCTCCCAAAGCGGGTTCTAAAGGCTCCATTGAAATCGTCGACCTGAAAGCCGGCACTTTTATCGGGAGCATCGAAGTGGAGGGCAAGAATCCCGCTGGCCTCGTTTTAGATCCGTCGAGCTCTAAACTCTACGTCGTCATGGGCGACACCAGTCAGGTGTTGGTGATTGACCGGGAAAAACGCGCGGTGATCGCCAGCTGGCCGATCACCGGTGGACCTGAGCCGCACGCGGTTTCCCTGGATGCCGCGCATCATCGCCTGTTTATCGGCAGCCGCGTGAAGCGCGGCCATCTGTACAAACCGGGAAAATTAGTAGTGATGGACGCGGACAATGGGAAAGTGATTGCCGCCCTGGACACCGAAGGCGGCGCCGATGAGGTGGAATACGAACCGGTGAGCCGTCGCGTCTATCTCACCGGCACGACTGGCTTCGTGGACGTGTTCAAACAATTGGACGCCGACCACTACGAGTTGGTGGGAAAAGTTCCGACCGGGGCCATCGCCAAAACTTCATTGCTGGTGCCTGAACTCAAACGCTTTTACTCTGCGATTCCGAAGCACGTAATCCTGACTCCGCCAATCCCGGAATCAAAAGAGGCGACCATCGAAGACAGCAAAATACTGGTCTTTGAAGTAGCCCAATAATCGATCTCTATACGTAACCCAATTGTATCCAGAGGTTACGGCCTCTTTTTCGTGTTCTCTCAAGGTCAATTACTAATTTAATCTTAATTTATATTCATTTTCGTCGTCTTTTCTGGCCAGAACAATGTCCTCCTGCTAGCCTCTATCCGCATGACGCAGGGATTTCACCATCAAACTATCGGCGGCGAAGTTGCGATGAAACGCCTTCACCGCCTAAAGGCGAGGACAATCAAGATGCATCGGATGCTACGTAATTCAGCAATGTTCATTGGTTTCGTTGCACTCGCGGTATCGTCAGCGGCATTGGGCGCCGATGACCCGGGTGCCCAGTTCAAAATCTCGAAAAAACTTCCTCTGAAGGGCACCGGAAGGTGGGACTACGTTACCGTCGATTCCGACGCGCACCGTGTCTACCTGGCGCACGCCACT
>CAXMLS010000376.1:0-7458 GCA_964194235.1 uncultured bacterium
AGATGTGTATAAGAGACAGCCCTATAGGCGCCGGTTACGCCCGTTTTGAACTTGAAAGGAACAGTCCCTGTGCCGGTAACGGTCAGGTCGTCGGCTCCATTGTCCTCAAGAACCAAGCCTGTCCCGGTTAAACCAACGACGGTTCCGGAAATCGAAAACGCTGTCGATCCACCGCCACCGTGCCGGGCGAGCTCGCGCTATGGGGTACGCCGCTGCAGCCAGACAACAAGATGGCGCCCAAGCCGAAAAGAGCGAGAGTAAACTTTTTGCTGGGAATCATGTTTTCCTCTTCTGTTCGTTACTCAGGAAGTACGATCGTCCATTGGATCGCTCTGTCCCGACATGCCACTCACCCTACCGCTGAAGCAATGCCGCGCGTTTCATACAATGATTGCTGGACGACGCGGGTCTTCCAAAAAACAGTTTTGAGCCAAGGCCCCGGGCCCGGCATAGAAGTACTAGACCTGTGCGCTTAGCTTGCCCTTGCACTGTTTGCGCGGCAATGTGAAACGGCAGGAGTTGTGTTGAAGTTAGTAATAGCTTGGCAGAGGGAGCACTCCCCCTAGCCTTCGGATCAGTATTCACGCTGTCGAATCAAGAAATCCGAAGGCAGGTGGCGATTTCCATGATGTTCTGTCGCTCGCTTCAGCGATAAAACAAATGTTTGCAGGCTGCTGGTTACGCGCGGAATTTCGGCAAGGATTTTATTGTTGATTACGAGTCTTTAGCGGTGGGCAGGCCGGCTTCGACCCAGCTTTTCCAGCCGCCGTCCATCGATTCCACGTTTCTGTAGCCCATCTTTTGCAAATTCTCGGCGGCCAGTGCGGAGCGGAATCCGCCGCCGCAGTACAGAACCAGTTTGGCATGGGTCTGCGGAACGCGGCTTTCGATGTCGCGCTCAATGATTCCCCTGCCGAGATGCAGCGCGCCGGGCACATGGCCTTTTGACCATTCGTTGTCTTCGCGCACATCGATCAACACCAATTTTTCGCCCGCGTCCATGCGACGTTTTACGTCAGGAACGTTGGTCTCTTTCACGCGCGATTTTGCTTCGGATACCAGTTTCAGGAACTGCGAGGAGTGCGCCATTTGTCGCTCCGCCAAAAAAATTTTCGTGAGATAACTTCGTTTAGCGTAACACGGGCTGGAACTTCGGCACAGAAGGCGCGGAGGGAAATTTAAAAATAAGAATTTGCGAGATTACCCTGAAACATACCGTGGCAGCACCCTGACTTGTCGCGAATAGCCGTCTCGCTGCGCCAATCAGGGTTTACGTGGGGTCGAGACCGAGGAGGCGCCGGGTGCTGGCTGCGTCGCGGACACGCCGGTTGCTGGTTTCGCCGCTCCAGTCGCCGCAGATTTCGCCGCCGCGACTTTGCAGGCGCGCTGCACCTGCTCGCCCACCACTCCGGCACGGAAGCGGCTCGATTCGCGCACGCGCGTGCGCACGCCGTCAATCGCCGCCGGTATCGGAGCGCGAGGCACTCCCCGAATCACAAAAATCATCAATGCTGCTTCACCGGGGGAATCGACGCTCGAGCCGATACCCACGCCCTGCACGCCGGACAGTTTCATCATGTCCTCCACGTGCGCGCTGTGCACCACTTTTGCGCGCGCCATTTCCATGTCAGACACGGAATAAACCAGCTCCGGTGCCGCTGCGGATTTTTCCAGCTCCGCGCTATCCGCTGCAGAGACTGCACCACGGTGCGCGAACAGCGGGCTCTCTACGATGCGCGTGCGAATGCCATCCACCTGCGCGGGTAAATTCGTGCGCGCCTGTCCCTGGGTGACAAAAAACAAAATAGCCGGCTCTGTGGGATTGTCATAACTGCTTCCCACACCCACGGCCTGTACTTCGGGATGCGACAGCAATTCCGGCGCATGCAAATCGCGTGTGGCCACTGCCTTCTGGAGCAAGGTCGCTTCCAGCGAAGTTGCTACCACCTTTTTCGCCGATTGCGGTGCGTGCGGAAGCGTGCACCCGATCACCGAATGCGCGGCACCGCCCACAAACGTCATGCTATTACTGCCGCTGTGAAAAAAATTCAAAACATCGGCGACCGGATTGGCAACCGAGTCGGTATCCGATCCCGCATACAGCAAGGCCACAGGATTGGCGCTATCCTGCGTGACGACCAGCGATCCGGAATCGCCCTGCGCGCTGAAATCGCCCCCCAACACACCGATCTGATTGGTATATTGCACCGTGGTCTTGGTTCCCGTGCCATCGCAATTCACGAAATAATCCACGCTCGTGGTTATATTTGTCGCTTCAATCGCGGAGCAGGTAAGACCAGTCGATCTACCGGATTTCGCGACCGGCTGGTTGACGGAAATGCTGCTCAGGGGTACGCCCGATCCCGATAGCGGCGCGCCTGGCAGGGGGACATTATTCGCATCCACGGATGCTCCTAGATAGATGATATTTCCAGCGGGGTCGATTTTCCCAGATACGACCTGTGCAATCGCTGCGTCAATCTTGGGCGCAGGGCCCGTTTGAAAATTAAAAAATTCCGATAAATTCGCAACGGTGGTAGTTCCCGCCGTGGTGCAAGTGGGCGTGTCGATCAATCCCGGCTGGACAATCGCATCACCAACGGTTGCTCCGTCGCTGCGCGCCAGAATGTGATTATTGCTCAACACGTACTGCACGCCGCCGCGGGTGACCATGGCGCCCAGCGTGCCTCCGCAGCAGGTAATTGTTTTTGTGCCGCTAACAAAATCATGGGCGTTACCGCCGGTGGTACCGAGTACCACCGCTCCGGTCTGTGCATTCGCGTTATCGGGAACGACGGTCACCGTCGCGAACCCGGTACCGGTAGGATCGGCTTGCGATATCGCTGTGACGGTAACGGTGGTGGTAACGGTGTTGCCGGCAGAGGAATGGGTAGGAACGCCGCTGGGCGCAACATAAAGCCCGTTTGCGGAAATGAACCCGACCTTCTGGCTTCCGCCGGTGATCCCGTTCACCTGCCAGGTCACGGCAGTATTCGCGTTGCCAGTAACCGTGGCCGTAAATTGCTTGGTAGTGAAATCCGAAACGCTCGCAACGGCTGGTTGCACGGAAACCTGCACTGTCGGCGTGGTTGCCAACACCGTGACCGTTGCTGATCCGGACTTGGTGGTATCAGCCTGTGCGGTGGCCTTAACGTTCACCATCGCGGGTGCGGGGACGGACGCGGGAGCAGTATATAAACCCGATGACGAAATGGTCCCGTTGCCGTTGCCGCCATTTACCGACCAGGTCACGACCGTGTTGGTCGTGCCGGTAACAGAAGCCGAAAACTGTTTCGTCGTACCGATCACAACACTCGCGGATGAAGGAACGACGGTGACGGCCACCAGCGTCGGATTATTGACGCTGCCGCCTCCTCCTCCGCATGCGGCGAAAAGCAGTGGAATGAAAAATGATATGACCAGCAGTAATTTTCGTGGCATGACAGTCCTTGGAAGGGTTCTCTAACTTAGCACGGCTATACACTCACTTTGCCGCAAGCTGGATTAGCGGTTTCCATAAAGTAAGACGCCACAACAACCAAAAAAGATAAATATTTCCGCGGCAGCGTACACCCGTCGCTCCTTTTAGGAACACCCTGCTGGCGAAAAGGTTGTGCCGCGCGAAAAGGGAACGGCGAAACGACTGATACTAATCGAGATCGCGCCAGTTGGGACCGGAGCAGACTTCTACGAGAAGCGGCACGGCCAACTCGTGGACGCCTTCCATTTCTTCTCGCACCAGTTCCGCAACCGCGTCCAGTTCATTGTGCGGAAGCTCGAAAAGCAATTCATCATGAACCTGCAGGATCATTTTCGCTTCCAGGTTTTCATCCGTTAAACGCCGCTGAATCGCAATCATCGCCAACTTAATAATGTCAGCAGCGGTCCCTTGCAGCGGGGAATTCAGCGCGGTGCGTTCCGCGAAATTGCGCAGCTGAAATTGCGCGGAATTGATTTCAGGGATGGGCCGGATCCGGCCGAATAGAGTTTTCGCCACGCCGGAAGCGCGCGTCTCCGCAAGAGCGTTGTCCAGATATTCTTTCACGCCGCGATAGCGCTCAAAGTAGGCGTTGATGAATTTCGCGGCTTCACGCTGTTCGATGTACAGGTTCTGCGCCAATCCAAACGGCGAAAGCCCATAAATAATTCCGAAATTGATTACTTTGGCGGCGCGGCGGTGCTCCGCCGTTTGCGCCAGTTTTCCCACGCCAAAAACTTCCTGCGCCGTATGCGCGTGAATATCTTCCCCGCTGCGAAACGCTTCCAGCAGCACCGGATCTCGGGAGAAGTGCGCCATGATGCGCAACTCGATTTGCGAGTAGTCAACGGAGAGCAAAACCTTGCCATCTTCAGCCACAAACGCAGCGCGAATTTGCCGCCCCAATTCCGTGCGGATCGGAATATTTTGCAGGTTGGGATCGGAGGAGCTCAGCCGGCCTGTCGCCGTTCCCGTCTGCGAAAAACTGGTGTGCAGCCGCCCAGTTTCGCGATTGATCAGTTTCGGCAGCGAGTCCACATACGTCGATTTCAGTTTGGCGATTTCGCGATACTCGATAATTTTTCGCGGCAGCGGATGCCTGGCGGAGAGCTCTTCCAGAATCTCCACCGCCGTCGAGCGCCCTTTCACGCGGCCGCGCCGCGCGGACAGCTGCAGATTCAGCTTGTCGAATAAAACTTCCGCCAATTGAGTGGGCGAATTGACGTTGAATTCCAAGCCGGCCATTTCCCAAATATCTTTTTCCAGCCGTCGCACTTCGGTTTCCATGGCGCGCGACATCGTTTCCAGTTCTTTGGGATCCACGCGAATCCCGGTGCGCTCAATCTCCGCCAACACCGGAGCCAGCGGCAGGTCGATTTTTTCGTAAATATTCGCGCCCTGCTCTTCGCCAATCTGCGCGCGGAGCGCCGGCGCGAGCCGGTGCAGAAAATCGGCGCGTTCGCCGGGCCCGCCGCCGATGATGGAATTGAACTGCCGCATGACTACATCGGTGAAGGTGTGATTGGCCGTCGTAGGCCGCAGCAAATACGAATAAATCTGCGTGGCGTGAAGCACGTTCGCGATTGGCCCGGTAAGCAGATGAAACAATTTGGCATCGTGCAGAATTTTTGGACGCTTGGGATCGGCCAACAGCGGACGCAACGTAGCTAGCGCTTCGCCCTTTTCATCCACCCATACGGAGCGCCCTTCGCCCGGCTTTGCCGACACTTCAATGGAGGAAATGCGCGTCCCGAACCCCTCGGATTCGCGGTCGCCGGGTTCCAGATTCAGCCAAATGGCTAGCGGTTGTTTCGCCGGAAGTTTCGATAAATACTCACGAAATTCCCCAACGTCCGCGAATTGCACGTAATCGGTTTTAATCGCAGGGCAGGCGCTAGCGGGCGCGGTGGATGCAACGGCTTCGGAACCTAGCTCTTTCAAAAGCGAATTAAATCCCAGTTCGCGGTACAAAGCCGCTAGCGCCGGCAAGTCGGGTTCGCGCCGCTCCAACTTTTGCAGGTCCAGCGTGATGGGCACGTCGCAGTCAATCTTCGCGAGTTCCTTGCTCAACAGCACATACTTTCCGTGCTTCTGCAGTGCTTCGCGATAGCTGGTTCGTTTCACTTCGGCGGCGCGGCGTAACGCTTCTTCCGCCGAGCCAAACTGCAAAATCAATTCGCGAGCGCCGACCTCCCCAATACCGGGCTTGCGCCGTTCTCCTGGAGCAGGTTTCTCATTCGGATCGCGCGCGCCTGGAATATTGTCGATGGTGTCGCCCATCAACGCCATTACGTCGATCACTTTGTTGGGGGGCACGCCGAGAATTTCCTGTACTTTTTTTTCGTCCACGATGACGTCGCTTTTTGCCGCGCCCGTGCCGGTGCGCAAAATTCGCACGCCCTCACTGACCAGCTGCATCATGTCCTTGTCATTGGTGATCAGCAGGACGTCCAGCTTTTCTCTGGTCGCTTGTTTCGACAGCGCACCCAGAACATCGTCCGCTTCGTATCCGTCCCACTCCAGAATCGGCAAGCGCATCGCTTCGCACAATCGCCTGACGAAAGGCAGCTGTATCGACAGTTCATCCGGCATCGATGGCCGGTGCGCCTTGTATTGCTCAAAAAGCTTGTCGCGAAATGTCGGCTTGCTGGTGTCGAAAACGATGCCCACATAATCCGGCTGATAATCTTTGAGGATGCGCCGCAAAATATTATTGAAGAGAAATGGGACGGTGGTCGGCACGCCAGCGCTGGTGTTCATGCGCACCATCGGCGCGTAAAACGCCCGGTAAATGTGCGCCATGGCGTCAACCAGAAACAGTTTTTTCTTTGTCAAAGGCACCTGCGCGAGTATAGCAAACGCACCGTGGCGACCACTCAAAGCGCGCCCGGCCTTGAATGGACGGACAGAAATCAGCCATTCATAGGATCGTTAGCTAGGTAATTTGAACCGGATAGTCTCGGTTGGTTGCTATTGCTATTGCAGGCTTGGATCGGCCTCGGGAGGAGGCTGGATCACGATCAACAGCTTCGTGCCGGCGTCCAGATGAACATTTTTTCCGGACGACAGTAGCACCGTGCCGTCGGAACCTTCAGACAGCGGCGTGTAGACTTTCAAATCCGACGAGCCCAATGCGCCCTGGCTGTCGGCCGTGAGCAGACCGCCTTTGGTCATGCCGCCTTGCGCGGCGGGAGCGCCTGCCGTGCGAGAACCGGCTTGCGACTGCAGTTCGTGGCTTGCCGGAACGAACGCGGGAGTCGATACATCTCTTGCCGGGAAATCATCCGTGCCGGACAATTGCGCGGAAGGATAACTCTGTATGCGCGCCGAATCCCCTTCTATCCCGTTATCGCTATCGCCCGAAACCGGTGGGCGACCAGCTACCAGCGCCTGAATGCCCGCGTTCATCATTACTTCCTGGCCGTTTTTCAAAAACGCTTTATCGAACTGCACGAAAAGCGCGGAACCTTTGCCGCTACGCGCGGAGGAAGCGCGGACGAGATGGCCAAAAATTTTGGTGCCGCGGGGAAAAATCACGGAGCGTTCGTACGTTACGATCTCGGATACTTCCGCGGTTACCGGGTCGCCGGCTTTATTGCGGCGAGAATCTAGCGGCGTGATCAACGTGGCATTAAATACCGTTCCGACGCAGAACGGCACAATTACGGGTTCTGGAATAGAGTTGGTTTTCTTCGCTTCTGCAGTGAGGTCCGGCGGGGTCTGAGCAATTCCCAGTGGGACTACCAGAGCGGCAGCGACGAGTACACTAACGAGCAGCTTCGTCATCGCAATCCCCTTCTTACATCATCAACAATAATAATGGGTAGCAGAGCGCTGGGATAACTATTATACATCGCCTGCGGCAAGCCAGTCGTTTTTTTCTTGGCCGCAAAGTCACCAGCTAACTCGATCTGCATTTTTATTCCGCAAAAAGCGCCGACATTGCCGGACAGTTAAGGCTCTGTCTCTTATACACATCT
>CAXMLS010000377.1:0-5543 GCA_964194235.1 uncultured bacterium
ATGTGTATAAGAGACAGGGTCTACATGGGACTGAAAGCCGGAACGCCAATTGTAGATATCCCCGTGGACCGCGTGTTTATCGGTTCGTGCACCAATTCGCGCATCGATGACCTTCGCGCGGCGGCGCATTTCGTGGCCGGCAAGCACGTCGCGCGCAGCATCAAGCAAGCTTTGATCGTTCCCGGCTCGCGAGGAATCAAAGCGCAGGCCGAAAACGAAGGCCTGGATAAAATTTTCACTGAAGCGGGATTCGAGTGGCGCGATGCCGGGTGTAGCATGTGCATCGGCATGAACGCCGACGTACTTCCGCCGCACGAGCGCTCCGCCAGCACCTCCAATAGAAATTTCGAAGGGCGCCAGGGCAAAGACAGCCGCACGCATCTGGTCAGCCCCGTAATGGCCGCGGCAGCCGCAATTGCCGGACATTTCGTGGATGTCCGCGACTTCGCCGTGGAGTCGGTCGAATAATTTTCGGTTCAACAACAACCGTTAACAGCGCTCAACGGAACAATTTGGAAACCCGATTTCCTTCTGGAGAGAAAGCAGCATGAAGCCTTTCATTACGCACACCGGAATGGTTCTCCCGCTCGATCGCGTCAACGTTGACACTGACCAGATGGTGCCCAAGCAATTTCTGAAGGCTCTCACGCGGGAAGGCTTCGGACGCATCCTCTTCTACGACTGGCGCTATCTACCTGGCGAAAAACCCAATCCCGAATTCGTGCTTAACTTTCCGCGCTACAAAGGCGCATCCGTGTTGCTCGCGCGCGCCAACTTCGGTTGCGGCTCCAGCCGCGAACACGCTCCGTGGGCCATCGGCGATTATGGATTCCGCGTCATCCTCGCGCCGAGCTATGCCGACATCTTCTACAACAATTGCTTTAAGAATGGCATCCTGCCCGCGGAACTCTCCGAAGCACAAATTGAAGAACTCTTCCAGCGCGCCGAAAAGGAAGCTGGCTATTCCCTGTCCATCGATCTGCCGAATCAAACCGTGAGCGACAACCACGGGCTCGCATACAAATTCGAAATCGCGCCTTCGCGTAAAGAAGTTTTGCTCCAGGGCCTCGACGACATCGGATCCACCTTGAAGCACGCAGCCGATATCAGCGCGTTTGAAAAATCGCACGCCTACGCGACGGCTTCCGCCACCATGTTCGATCCCGTCGACGTAAAAAACTATTCCAAAACCAATTAATTAAAGTGGAACGGAAATTTCTGCAACGTGGCGCGATTACTCCGCCGTTGTACCGCGGTGTTTTTATGCCAGATCTCGCATCGGCTCCGGTGACTCCGGCGCGGCGGGAGGACCCAGCAATTCCGCAATCAATATTCCCACCAGTACGCACACGCCTCCCAGCATGGCGCGGTGATTAAATCGTTCGCCGATCACAATGAACGAGGTGATGACGGCGAACACCGGCTCCAGCGTAAAAATAATCGCGGCGTGGCTTGGGGTGGTGTACTGCTGTGCCCAAAGCTGTATCGAAAATGCGATTGCCGTGGCAAACACCGCGCAGATGCCGATCGCCGAAGCTAGTTCCCATCCCCATTGGAAGCGAGACGGTTGCCACGCCGTCGCGGATGCCGCCGCTGCGGCCACCCACGCGAGCACCGCGCACGCCGCAACCTGCAAGACACTCAGCGCAGCAACGGAGTGGCGTCGCGTGTACTCTCCAACCAAAATGATGTGCATCCCGTACAGTCCTGCGGCCGCGAACGTCAAAAGATCACCGTGGTTCAGCCGCGACACGCCTTCCGCCGGAACTGTGAGCAGATACAAACCACCAACCGCCGCTAGTGTCCCGACGTAGACCCAGGCGGTTAGGCGGCGCCCCCAGAAAATACCGAGAAGCAGCGGCACCAGCACCACGCTGGAGCCGGTTAAAAATCCGGATTTTGCCGGCGTGGTGTATTGCAAGCCCGCCGTCTGAAACGCATACCCGCCGAACATGAACAAGCCGAGCGCTGCTCCGGCAAACAGTTCGTCTTTTTTTAAGTTGCGCAGCCCGCCGGGCCGGAACACCGCCATCAGCAAAGCAGCCAGCGAAAATCGCAACGCAAGAAACAAAAAACGGAGATGTGGTCCAGCGCGCTGCGCACCACCACAAATGTTGCGCCCCACAACAGCGAACAAACCGCTAGAGCGATGTCTGCGCGCATCCTGCGGTCGATCACACACTTCTCCGTTGGCTGAGAAGACAGGTCATCTCAATTTCCCGAATGTACCTCTTCAGCGGGTCTGGGATGGAAAGAAAAAACGGGAGAGCGATTCAGTCGGTAAATCAGTTGGAACAAAACTCGCGGCGAATTACCGCGCTTTTTCCGGTGCGATTCCGGCGACTTCCAGGATCGTCAGCAGCGCGCGCTTCAGGCCTGTTTCACGCCCGGCGGGGTCATACCATTCCTGCAACGAATGCGCGCCCCCGCCATTGCCGCCTGCGCCGATAGCAATCGCGTCGATTCCCAGCGAAAGCGGAATGTTGGCATCCGTGGATGAACGCTCCAGTCGCGAACTATTCCCCACGACTTCGTCGGCAGCACGCAGCGCGGCGAGCAGCGGCGAATTCGCCGCCAATTCCCCACCCGGTCGGCTTCCAAGCAGATCGACTTTCCACTCCAGCTTTCCCTTGGAGCGATCGCGTGCGGACTCCATCTCATCGCGGACGCCTGCACCGATGCAATCGCGGAGCGCGGACTCCAGGCGCGCCAATTCGTCTTCGCTCTCCGAGCGGATATCGACCTTCAGCCGCGACTGATGCGGAATGGAATTTACCGATGTGCCGCCTTCGATCTGCCCCAGATTAAAAGTGGTTCGCGGCGACGCAGGAATTTTGGTGCTGATAAATCGCACCGACCCGCGCACCAGCGCATTGATCGGATTGACCATCCCAAAATCCGACCAGCTATGCCCGCCGGGACCGGTGATAGTGACTTCCAGCCGCCGCGATGCCAGCGCTTTTGTGGTGACGTGATCCGTGCTCGATCCGTCCAGCACGATAGCTGCTTTAATGTTCGCTCGATACGCATCGATCAGCGCACGCATGCCGCGCAGATTGCCTTCGCCCTCTTCGCCCACATTGGCGGCAAACAAAATGGTGCGGCGCGGCTTTATTTTTGCCGCCTGCATCGCGCGCGCCACCGCCACAAGCGCAGCCAGCCCGGTGCCATTATCGGAAATACCCGGCCCGCTCATGCGCGCGCCTTCGTGCCTTACTTTCAGCTCCGTGCCCGCCGGGAAAACAGTGTCGAGATGAGCGGACAAAATCACAATTTCCTTTTCGCTGCCGCGCAACTCGCCGATCACGTTGCCGATTTTGTCCCGATGAACGGTGAGCCCAGCGGCGGTCAGCACAGGTTCAATGGCCGCGGCACGTTTCTCTTCTTCAAACGGTGGCGCCGGAATCTCCGCAAGTCTTGCCTGCAGCTCGTTGATGGAAGATAGATTCGGCAGGAACCAATCCAACGCCGTGCGTACCTGCGGGCTTTCCGCAATTTCAGACGCAACGGAGGACCGTGAGGGATTAGCTGCAAGCGAAGAGCGAAGCGGCATGGTTAAGAGAATAACCCAAAGGAGAAAGTGTTTCATCGTGCGGTTGCCGTTGCGGCAATCAATTCTCTACCGGTTTTTGGCAAAGAGTAAGAATTTCGGCGTCGGTCAATACGCGGGAAGATTTTTTAGCGGCGTCAAAAATACGATTTGCCAACGCCTCATCGCCCTGCATGCCGCGCTTCTCCAGCCAGTGGAGCACATTTGATCTGCCGCTCAGCGGACCGATCTCAATCAATTGCTCCAGTCCGAATAATTGCGCCGGCACCCCGCTGTAAACCATGTTGGCCAATTCCGCGTCGTTCTTGCGGAATGCCTTGATGATGGCGGCAGCGTGCACCCCGGTAGCGGTGCGGAAAGCGTCGCGGCCAACCACTGGATAGTTGGTCGGTATCGTCGTGTGCGTCGCCTGCGCCACCTTGTCGCAATATTCCTTCAGCCGCGAAAGATCCTGCTCCAGCAATCCCATCAAACGGAGATTCACGAGCATCAGCTCCATCGGCGTATTGCCAACGCGTTCGCCAAGAGAATTTGCGGCGGCATGAATTTGGTGCGCGCCCGCGGCGATAGCCGCCAGAGAATTGGCGACCGCCAGGCCACGATCATTATGGCCATGCCAGTCCACGCGAATTTTTTCGCCCGAAGGCTCGACAACCTTGTCGACAACGAATTTCACCAGGTTATACGCGCCATTCGGAGTGGCGTGTCCCACCGTGTCGCACAGCACGATCGCTCGCGCGCCGCTGCGAATCGCGCACGAATACAGCCGCTGCACTGTGCTTGCGTCCGTGCGCGTCGTATCTTCCGTGACATACATCGACGGCAGTCCGTGCTCCACGGCGAACCGCACCGCCTCTTCCGTCGTACGCTCCAGGTGATCGACAGTCCAGTCTTCCACCAGCCTGCGAATCGGGCTGGAACCCAAAAACGTCGCCGCTTCAATCGCTATTCCCACCCGCTGCGAAATCTCCACGATCGGCAAAATATCCGCTTCCACGGTGCGCGCCGCGCAGTTGGGTTTGATCTTCATGCGGTTGGTGGCGATTTCCCGCGCCAGCGCCTCGGTATCCGCAACCGCTCGCGGTCCCGCACCCGGAAGCCCGATATTTACGGAATCGATGCCCAGCGATTCCATCAAATGCAGAATTTCGATTTTTTCTTCGATGCCCGGATCGCATACCGATGGATTCTGCAAGCCATCGCGTAAGGATTCATCGTTGAGGAGTACACGCGTGCCGGGGGCAATCGCAGGAGGCGAGGCCACATTCCAGTCGTAAATCCACTCGGAGTTCATGAAACTTTACTCTAACCGATTTTAGCGCGAACCGTGTTGCCTGCAATTTCCCTGCGACACCTTCTATGAATCGAGTCGCCACGCTTCGTCGTGCTGCACCTCGACCATCACCAGACCTTGCGCCGGAACCGTTGGGCCGGACTTGGATCGATCTTTCAGCTCATAAAGACGGTCGATATCCTCCGCCGTCAGCTCGCCGCGCCCTATGTCCAGCAGTGTGCCCACCATTTTGCGAACCATGTAGCGCAAAAACGAGCGGCCAGACACCGTAAAGATCAACTCTTCATCATCGGCCGTACGAATTAACTCCGTGGAATAAATATCGCGCTCCGTCGAGCGCTCCTGGTCGTCATCTTCAGACCCCGTGGAAGCCGCGAACGAAGCGAAATCGTGCACCCCGACAAACCGTGCGGCGCCATCGCGCATCGCATCTTCATCCAGCGGGAACGGGTAATGCAGCACATAGCGCCACAGCATCGGCGGCACGACCTTGCCGCGGTAGATCCGATATCGATAGGTTTTGCCTCGCGCCGACCAGCGCGCATGAAATGTGGGGCCTACTTCTTCAGAGTTTACGATGCGGATACTGGGAGGAAGCAGCGCGTTCAAGGCGCGTTGAAATTCAGCAGCAGCCAGCGTTGACGCCGTTTTGAAACTTGCTACTTGCCCGAGGGCGTGCACGCCCGCATCGGTGCGCCC
>CAXMLS010000378.1:0-4284 GCA_964194235.1 uncultured bacterium
TCGGGACTCGATCCCACCATGTGGCGGGTACTTTTTTTCACCTGGCTGGCTATGCTCGCCTTGATGGCTTTGCTTATGCGCGCGCGCTATCTGATGGAAGCCGCGCGTGGCGAGCTTGAACTTGTTCGGCGTGAAGCGGAGGCAGTATGAAAAATCTCAACAGTATTTTTGCGGCTTATCTCATCGCTTGGGGAATTTTCTTCGCGTACTACCTGACCGTAGCACGCCGCGCCGCCGCGCTCCGCGAAGATATCGAGCGACTCAAAAATTCTCTTCACAGGGGCAAATAGGGTGCCGGGCGTGATCAGCGCAAACAACAGAGCAGGGAAGAAGCGTGTAGGCATCGTGCTGTTTCAGCTAGGTGGCCCCGATTCTCTCGCGGCTGTGGAGCCATTCCTGTTAAATCTATTTCTCGATCCCGACATTCTTCCGCTCGGCCCGCTGGGACTGTTGCGCAAACCGCTTGCTAGGCTAATTTCTTCGCGTCGCTCCAAACCCGTTGCCGGCCGTTACGCGCAAATTGGACGCCGCTCTCCCATCGCAACTTTGACTGAGCGCCAGCGCGTCCGGCTGGTTCGCACGCTCTCGCCTTACGTCGATCCGGTTGCCGTAACCGCCATGCGCTACTGGCATCCCAATACTGCTGAAGCGCTCGCCACCCTTCGCGCCGCCGGCCCGCTCGATGAAGTCGTGCTACTTCCGCTTTATCCGCACTACTCGTACGCCACCACGCTTAGCAGCATGAAAGAGTGGCGTCGCGTCGCAGACAATTCGAAATGGACCACGTCCAATGGTGCGCCTCCCGAGCGCGTGATCGAATCTTTCTTCAATCACCCGCAATACATTCGCGGGTTGGTAGAAAATATCGGCCGCATCCTGCGCCAGTTTCCAGACAGCTCGCGCATCCACCTGGTTTTCAGCGCTCACGGGTTGCCCATGAGCCTCGTCGAAAAGGGCGATCCTTACCCCCGCGAGATCAAAGAAACCGTACGCCTCACTTGCGAGCAGGGCGCAAAAGAATTTCACGGATGGCCTCGCACGCATCTGCTCTGCTACCAGAGCCGCGTCGGTCCCGCCAAGTGGCTGCAGCCGCCGTTGACCGGCACCATCGAACGCCTCGCACAGGAAGGTGTCAAGGAAATGCTCGTCGTGCCCATCTCCTTCGTCACCGAGCACATCGAAACGCTGCACGAAATTAATATCGAAGCCCGCGAGGAATCTAAAAAATTGGGCGTGGAGACATTTCGCATGATGCCCGCACTCGGCGACTCGCCCTACTTCACCGCCACGCTCAAAGATCTTGTGCTGCGCGCCGTGGGTATCGATCCAGCCACCACAACCAACTTGCCTCCGCCGGCAATTTCCGCTGCGGCAAGCCGCGTAGCGCCATAGTAATGAGGATTTCCCCTGCCCAACTCATGCCTGCCGCGCTTCAACTCGAGTGTCCGCTGCGAAGGTTTCAAACTATTTGTCCGCTCGTTTTCCCCAAAGCGCGGCAAACTGCACTGATGTATAATCCGCCGTTGGGGCTTGGGCTATGACCGCTACCTACCACCCGTCGGTCCACAGGTTCTCCATTTTCGTTGTCTGTTGGACTCTGCTCCTCCTCATCGCCGGCGCCCTGGTTACCTCCAACGAAGCCGCGCTTTCCGTTCCCGACTGGCCACTTTCCTATGGCTCGCTCACCCCGCCCATGGTTGGCGGCATTCGCTATGAACATTCGCATCGTGTAATTGCTGGCGCACTGGGATTGCTGTCTATCGCTCTGGCGGTTTTGGTCTGGGCAAAAGACGAGCGTCGCTGGCTTCGCTGGTTCAGCTTGGCGGCGGTTGCCGGAATTGTCGCGCAAGCCATCCTTGGCGGGGAAGTAGTGCGCCAGTTGCTCCACTATTGGCTACCGGTGATGCACGCATGCTTCGCGCAGATTGTTTTCGCCGCTCTATTGAGCATCGCCGTGTTTACCAGCCGCTGGTGGATCTCCGAGCAGCCGAAATTTGAAGACGCCGGTTCGCCTTCCGTTCACACGCTGGCCATCCTCAACGCTGTGGTCATTTATTTACAGGTCATCCTCGGCGCCGGCTTCCGCCATAAAGAAATTCCCGTCTGGCCGCACATCGCCGGCGCTTTCCTGGTTACTGGCATGATTGTCTGGACCGCGGCCGTACTCCGCAGGCGCTTCGACAAGTCCGCGGCAATTTCGAGAGCGCGCATTCTTCTGCACGCCATCCTTGGCACACAATTGATTCTTGGTATCGGCGCGTACTGGTCACGTTTAACCACCGCCACCGATCCGCAGCCCATGCCGCTGATGGTTACGCTGACGGTGCTGCACACTGTTGTTGGCGCAACACTCTTCGCGATTTCCATTCTTATCGTGCTCTTCTGCTATCGCCTGGTTCCACGCAGAAGGGAAGTGCCGGCTGCCACGCAGCGGCCGGTGGCGATTCAATGAGCACCGTACGCGCCGCCGAATTGACGCTTTCTTCGCGCGCGAATGCGTTTATCGCCCTCACCAAGCCCGACGTTTCTTTTCTCGTGCTCATCACCACCGCCGCCGGCTTCTACATGGGCGCACGCGGTCCGGTGAATTGGCTGCACATGCTGCACACGGTGTTCGCCACCATGCTGATCGCCGCCGGCACCGCCACGCTGAACCATTACATCGAGCGCGATTCCGACCGCTTCATGCGCCGCACTGCCGGACGCCCTCTTCCGATGGGCGTCGTCCAGCCTCGCGAAGCTTTGATTTTCGGCGTGGCGCTGGCCATCGCGGGAGCCGTCGATCTTTATTTTGTTGGCGGTGCCCTCGCGTGTGGCCTCGGCGTCGCTACCTGTTTGAGCTATCTCCTTGCCTACACTCCGCTTAAAAAGCGCACCGTGTGGGCCACCTTTGTCGGCGCTTTTCCCGGTGCGATTCCGCCGATGATTGGCTGGGTAGCGGCCACCGGTTCGCTAGGCCCCGGCGCCTGGCTGCTGTTCGCCATTCTTTTCGTTTGGCAGTTTCCCCATTTTCACGCCATCGCCTGGATGTACCGCGAAGACTACGCGCGCGCAGGTATTCTCATGCTTCCGGTCGTGGACCGCGAGGGGAAGCGCACCTTTCGCCAGATTGTGTGGTTTGCCGCCGCGCTGGTAGTGGTCAGTTTGCTGCCCGCTCTCACTGGCCTCGCTGGCGTTCTGTACTTTTTCGGCGCGCTCATCGCCAGTACCGCGCTGGTGCAGGTCGCCATCTGGGCCGCCAGCACCAAATCCAACGTGCGCGCCAAGTGGCTCATGCATGCCACCGTCCTGCATATTCCGCTGCTGCTCGCGCTGATGGCCTACGATAAAACTCCCCGCTGATCTCGGCTTTCGCGGATTCGGGGATTCACGCTTGGGTTCTCCACCCTGGAATTTTTAGGGTGGGGTTCGTAACGTAGAAGTGTAAGCAATTACTGTTCGAAGTAAAAAATAAGTTTTTGAATTTTTCATACTAAATAAAATTAATTATAAACATTCATACAAATCGAGCTCCACCGAACCCTATGTTCTCTCAAGCGGCCTTAAACGCACTCCTCAACGGCACCAGCGGCGTCCTGCTCGCCTGTGGCTACGCCGCCATTCGCAACGGCAAAGTCGCCGTCCATAAACGCTTCATGATTTCCGCGTTTCTGGTCTCCACCGTTTTCCTGATTTCTTATCTCATCTATCACTATCGCGTCGGCCATGTCCCGTTTCAAGGCCAGGGCTGGATTCGTCCCGTCTATTTCGTCCTGCTCACTTCGCACACCATTCTCGCCATCGTCATCGTCCCGATGATTCTGGTCACCCTGCGTCGCGCCTGGCTCGAAAAATTTGACCGCCACCGCGCCATCGCGCGCTGGACGCTTCCGCTATGGTTTTATGTTTGCGTTACCGGTGTGATCGTCTACCTGATGGTCTACCAAATCTACGCGCCCTGAAATCAGGCACTTGTTCGGTTACGTTCCTCAACATGCACTGACCTTTTCCTCGTGTAAGAATGGGGCCTTGTACAAAGTGGCGTATTGGAAAAATCATTTCACGTGGACCATCTCGTGCCCTGAACGCGTGTGCAAATGCGTAACACGGCCAGCCTGATTTGCTTTATTACTGCAGTAAATCGGCGCGGGTCCGACGTGTTAGCTAGAGGTTTTGCGGACAGGAAATCGAGTTTCTCGGGGGTATTCAAAGATGGAGATCAAAAGAATTGGCTCGCAACCTTCCGCGAGAGGTCCGGCGGAGTGGTTCACTGGCACAGTGCGAATCCTGTCTCTTATACACATC
>CAXMLS010000379.1:0-1544 GCA_964194235.1 uncultured bacterium
TGAAAGCGCTCGATGATTCCTTTTGTATAATCCACGCGATCGACGCCCACGCCCAGCAAACTCGCTTCTACGCCAAGTTCCGCGCACAAAGCGGCACGCTCTTCTCCCGCATTGCGAACATCATTGACGGCCACAGCATGCTCCGGAAACGCTACGCTGATGGGATATGGCCGCACGCGCGTAACGTGTCCCTGCCGGTTTACGGCGAAGCGATCCCACTCCGTCATCGCTTCCACCGCGCGATCCACGGTCGACAGAAAATTGTTGCAGTGCGATTGTGTATGAAATCCAATCAGGTCCGCGCCCAGCAATCCATCGATCAGCTCTCTTTGCCACGGACAGATTCCAAACACCTCCGGATTTGGCCAGGGGATATGCCAGAAAATCGCCACACGCGCATCCGGGCGCACTTCCTTCACCATGCGCGGTAGCAGCGCGAAGTGATAATCCTGCGCCAGCAGAATCGGCGATTCTGTGCCTTCCATTTCTTCCAGCACCGCATCGGCAAAACGCCGATTCGCCCGCTGGTAATGCAGCCAGTCATCGGGACGAAAAATCGGACGTGTGTGCGCGATATGGCAGAGCGGCCACAGTCCTTCATTCGCAAATCCCTGGTAATAGCCTTTTTCTTCTTCCGCGGTCAGCCAGACGCGCCGCAACGTGTAACTCGGGCGATCCGGTGGCACGCGCAAGCGGTCGTGCGAATCCACCATTGCGCGGTCGCCGCTTCCCGATCCGTGCGCGATCCACGTTCCGTCGCTGGCAAGCAGCACCGGCTCCAGCGCCGTAACCAGCCCACTGGCAGGAACGATCACGCTCATGGATTTATTTTCGTTGGCCACATGCATGTACGGTTCGCGGTTGGACACCACGTAAAGCGGTTGATCTTTCAGTTTGTTTCGCAGGCTGACGCGCAGCCGGTCGGCGGTCCATTGCGAAGCATTGGTATCGCGCAGCCGCGCCTCTTTTTCCGCGGAGGCGCGCGCCGCGTTCAGATCGCGGGCGAGATGGGTCACTTCATGGTGCAACTGATCGAAAATCCCGCCCTCGGGCAATGTTGGCGGCGCATGCGATTGCCCGGTGCGCATGGTGCGCAGCCACTTCGCCGTGCGCGTCAGTGGATTTGTGAATGTCCATCGCACCAGAACCATCGCGAGCGCGGTGATCAGCAGCGTTTGAATCAGCGCGTTCAGCAGGGAATCGCGTAGCGCGTGTGAAAGCTGCGTATCGATATAGCTGGTGTCGTGAAACAGCGCGAGCGTGCCGGCCGGCTTTGCGTTGTTGTGCAAGGGCAGCGCGTACATATGCATCGGCAGATGATCGATTTTGACGAACTCGCCGTAACCGGTATCGCGTTGCGCCGCGTGTGTCGCGGTGGAGGGGCGTGTCTTGAAAGCCGGCGCCAGGCCCGGGGTGATGGCCAGCGCTTTTCCTTCCGTGTCGTATACTGCGACGCCTTTTAAATGCTCGCGTTGTCCAAAGCGGTCCACCAGGCGCTGCAGATTTTTTTCGCGCGCGCGGTCCAGCATCTGTCTCTTATACAC
>CAXMLS010000380.1:0-1722 GCA_964194235.1 uncultured bacterium
ATGTGTATAAGAGACAGCTCTCGGACAGTACGACAAATCGCTCGCGGAATTTCACGAGGCCATCGGCCTAAGTCCTGGCGATGGCTTAGATTTCGGCGATCTCGTCTTTACGTATATCAATCTGAATCGCCTTGGCGAAGCCCGGGCGACTGCGGACGAAGCGCTGGCAAAAAATCTTGATTCCGGCGACTTGCGCTTTTACCTCTATCTTCTGGCTTTCTTGAAGAACGATGTGCCCGGCATGGCGGAGCAGGTTTCCTGGTCGATGGGTAAACCCGGAAGAGAAAATGTCATGCTGTATGCGGAAGCCGCTACTGCCGCTTATGCCGGCAAGCTTGCGAGTGCCCGCGATTTCTCTCGCCGGGCGGCAACCGCCGCCGAGCGTGCCGGCGAAAAAGAAATGGCGGCGGGCTGCGAAGCCGCCTCGGCTCTGCGTGAAGCGCTCTACGGCAATGCTTCGGAGGCGCGAAAACACGTTTCCGGAACGCTTGCGCATTCGAACGGACGCGATTCCGAATATGTGGTTGCACTGGCGCTTGCTTTGATTGGCGATGCTGCGCCTGGTCAGTCGTTCGCAGAGGATTTG
This sequence comes from uncultured bacterium, assembly GCA_964194235.1. GTDB lineage: Bacteria > Acidobacteriota > Terriglobia > Acidiferrales > UBA7541 > Acidiferrum. Next base: position 587 of record CAXMLS010000380.1, read on the forward strand.
GAAAAGCGATTTCCCGATGATACTGTCGTGCGCTTCAACTATCTGCCAACGCTTCGCGCGCAGCTGGCTCTCAACACCCCGGACAATGGCGCGAAAGCTGTTGAAGCGCTTACCGTCGCCTTACCTTACGAACTGGGAGTTCCTGGCAACAGCACCTTTTGGACCAACCTTTACCCTGTGTATGTCCGCGGCGAAGCGTTTCTTGCTGTTCATCAGGGAGCTCAAGCGGCAGCGGAGTTTCAGAAAATTTTGAATTGGCCTGGCGTGGTAGTCAACGAGCCGATCGGCGCGCTGGCCCATCTTGGTCTCGCCCGCTCCTACGCCCTAGCGGGTGACGCCACGAAGTCCCGGGCCGCCTATAACACTTTCTTTACCCTCTGGAAGGACGCCGATCCGGACATTCCCATCCTGAAGCGAGCCAAAGCCGAGTTCTCGAAAATCCAGTAACGCGAACAAACGACGTACAGAGGTTGCACGGCTTTCGCCTTCAATTCGCCTTGTGCGTTCCCTTTTAGCCCATTAACCTTGATCGCTACCAAATAGCAGCACCACGAGCGCACCGTAAGGAGTCACCATGGCGGCTTCGGTCTGGAAAGGCTATTTGTCGTTCGGGCTCCTGTCGATCCCTATCCGGCTATTCACGGCCGCGCGTGGCGAGCGCATCAGCCTGAACCAGCTTCACGAGGTTTGCCATTCGCGCATCAAGATGCCGCTCTTCTGCCCAACCTGCGATCGCAAGGTGGAACGCTCCGAAATCATCAAAGGTTACGAGTACGAAAAAGACCAGTACGTCTTGTTCAACGACGAAGACCTGGACAAGATCGAGCCGGAATCGGCGCGCGCGATGGAGATTCTGGAGTTCGTGAAAGTGGATGAGATCGATCCGCTGTATTACGACGCCTCGTATTACCTGACGCCGGAAGACGACGGGAAAAAAGCCTATTCCCTGCTGCTGAAAGCCATGGAAGATTCCGGGTACGCGGCGATCGCCAAAGTCACCATGCACCAGCGCGAACACATCGTGGTGATTCGCCCGCGCGCGGAAGGCATGACTCTGCACACCATGTTTTATCAAAGCGAGATTCGCGAAGTGGCGGAATTCAACCACCAGGATAAGGTCTGTCTCTTATACACAT
>CAXMLS010000381.1:0-5614 GCA_964194235.1 uncultured bacterium
GATGTGTATAAGAGACAGGTTATACACGAGATAGATTCGAGCGCAGCCGTCGGTGACTTTATTTGCGCGAATCACTTCGTGAAGATGCACGCGGACCTTGGCCGCGTTATAGGGCACCGGCAGGTGAGTGATGGCTGCGTCTTTATCCAGCCGCCGCCAGTGGCGTTCGTAAGCGAAGGCTTCGCCACGCGAAATACGCAACGTTGTAAAAATCCCCCAGCCGCAAATGAGGCCGGCTTGTCCGGGAGAAAGTCTGACCTTCTCGACCGGCAGCAATTTTTCGTTGTGGAAAATGTGGCGATGAATCAATTAATCCTCGTGAGAAAAGGCGCGTTGTTATTGTAACCGAAAAATTTCTTGTTTAGCCGCAGGCGGCGGGGTGAGTTACCACACGAAATGCCTTGGCAGCAGTTAGGCGTGAACAAAACGTTCGTTAAATTGGCGGTCGAGCTTCCACCGCATGAATGATAAAGAGATGCGGGCGTAGGTTATTTCACCGGCTGATTCATGCAGCTTGACGGCAACGTCAATTGCTGGCCGACATAAATGCGATTTGCGTTAACGATGGCGGGGTTGGCGCGCATCAGGCAGAGAAACTTACTCCCAAAGCCCAGCAACCTTAGTGCAAGCTTCCAGAGACTATCGCCCTTGTGCACGGTGATTTTGGATCCGGCAACTCCGGGCGGGAGGCCAGAAGCAACTTGGATCGGCGTGCCCGCGAGGATGTGCTGCGGATTGACGATTGAAGGATTGACGGCCGCCAGTTCATGCCAGCGATGGCCATCACCTAAATTTTGTTCCGCTAATTTCCACAGGGAATCCCCAGAACGCACGATGATGGTGCGTGGCGCTGCAGCATTCGGAAATACCGGAGGCCGGGGAGTGCGCGTTGCAGGGTGGTGTCCCGAATTGGGCTTTGCCACGACAAATTCAGCCGGCGTGATCGGGGCGGAAACTGGGTTGCCAGAGGTCAGGTTAAGCCCCGCAGCTTTCGGTGCTGGGGAGTTGGGAAATACCGGAGGCCGAGGCGCCCGGCGCTTCGATGAATGCATGGGGTTCGGCTTCGGCGCGACAAATTCTATGGTCGCGATCGGTGCAGCCACCGCAGGGTCGCCATTCGCTAGATTAAATTCTTCGGAATCGAGCGCTCCGGAATTCGCGAATACCGGAGGCCGTGGTGTGCTGTGCGTCACCGATTTTACCGGATTCGGTTTTGGCGCAGTAAAGTCGGGCTTCAGCGCCGCCAGGGCAGTGTCGCTGCCGTAAGGTAGATGAAATTGTGGCGACTGCGGGGCCTGCGCAAGTGCTTTTTGCGCACGGAATATTCGAGCGACGTCCCCGAGGGGAAGGGCTTCCAAAGTCAATTGCGCGTCCACGTCTGCAGGTGAGTTCTCGGGTGCGGGCGCGATTTGCTCACGTCGGCGCTTGGCTTCGAGCTGTTTACGATCTTCCGAAGTCAGGATGCTGGTGCGCGCAAGATCTTCCTCGGTGTATACGTGTTTTTTATGCTTCGATCTTTCCTTGCGGGCTTGCTCCTGGCGAGCGGCCTCCGCTACATCCTGCGCGCGGATTGGCAGCGCGGCCACGACAGCGCAAGCTGCGAATAATATAGCGGCTGCGTGAAGCCGTTGCCGGGAGCGATCCCAAGCGTCGGCTAGATTGCGTTCGGCATTGTCTCGGTCGCTGAAGTTCATAAGTGTCATTTTTATCCCCACGTTGAAAAGTTCCGTTAAGGCATATCTTACTGAACGCGGAAGGGTGTCAAAACCTCGATCTGCCGTTAGTGCTCTGTTGGATAATGCCACTTTGCTTCGCGGCCTTATGGGCCGCGCCTGCCAGGTGCGGAGCGTGCGGTATCTGCGGATGATCTTCGGGGTTGGCAATAGGCTGGTCATTGGGCCGCACGCTGCGCACATCGCGTAGTTGTCGTAACATGTGTCCGCCCAATAAGCCGAGTGGAGACTCTGATATGAAACGCGAAACGCAACCGGACGGAGAGATTTCAGGTAACAAGCGCAGCAACGTTAGGCAACCGCTGTGTCAGGATGTGCGTCCGGATGTTCCGGCGCGCCGAAAATTTCTGAAGAACAGCCTGTTCGGCGGAGTTGCGGCTGCGGCGTTCCCATCTCTGCGATCTTCGGCGGGCGTACATGTGACGGTGCCTGCGAGGAGTTCACCGACGTCGTTCGAGCTTGAAGAAATGACTGTGGGGCAATTGCAAGAGGGCATGAACTCCGGGCATTTCTCGTCGCATTACATAACGGAGAAATATTTAGCTCGCATTGAAGCAGTCGATAAACACGGCTCTGCGCTCAACGCCGTTATAGAAATAAATCCCGAGGCACTGGCCATCGCCAAGTCTTTGGATAAGGAGCGCAAACAAAAGCGCCTTCGCGGTCCGCTGCATGGCATCCCGGTGCTGATTAAAGACAACATCGACACTGCCGATCGCATGATGACCACGGCCGGGTCGCTGGCATTGGTGGGATCCAAGCCGCTGAAGGATGCCATGGTGGCGCAGAAACTGCGAGAAGCCGGCGCGGTGATTCTGGGAAAAACAAATCTCAGTGAATGGGCGAATATTCGTTCGAATCAGTCGACCAGTGGCTGGAGCGGCCGGGGCGGTCTTACAAAAAATCCGTACGCTCTAGATCGCAATCCTTGCGGATCAAGTTCAGGATCGGGCGCGGGTGTCTCCGCAAACTTGTGCGCGGTGGCAATCGGAACGGAGACGGACGGCTCCATCGTATGCCCGGCCTCCGCGAATGGCGTGGTGGGCCTGAAGCCGACCGTTGGACTGGTGAGCAGGAGCGGAATCATTCCTATCTCACACAGCCAGGACACGGCGGGACCGATTTGCCGTACGGTCCGCGATGCTGCTGTGCTGCTAGGCGCGCTGACCGGCGTCGACGAAGAAGACAGCGCGACCACCGAGAGTCGCGGCAAGTCGTACGCCGACTACACGCAATTCCTGGTTGCCGACGGGCTTCGCGGCGCGCGCATCGGTGTAGTCCGCGGAACGTTTGGATTCAATGCTGCGGTGGACGAAGTGATGGAGGTGGCGCTACAGCAATTGAAAGCGCAGGGCGCGGTACTAGTGGATCCCGCGGAAATTGAAACGCGAGGCAAGTTTGACGACACCGAGTCTCTGGTTTTTATGTATGAATTGAAAGCGGATTTAAACGCTTACCTTGCCCGTCTCGGTCCGCGCGCGCCAGTACACACACTCGCGGAAATTATTGAATTCAACGAAAAGCACCGTGAGCAGGAAATGCAGTACTTCGGGCAGGAGCTTTTTATCAAGGCGGAGAGCAAAGGGCCGCTCACTAGCCAGGAATATCTGGACGCGCTAAAGAAGAATCATCAACTGGCGCGTACGGAAGGCATCGATGCGGTGATGGATAAGAACAAGCTGGACGCGCTGGTCGCTCCGACTGGTGGTCCTGCGTGGTTGACGGATTTGATCGCAGGGGATCACTTTGGCGGCGGCAGTTCCAGCACTGCGGCAGTCGCCGGGTATCCGAATATCAATGTTCCAGCTGGGTATGTGTTCGGTCTGCCTGTGGGTATTTCCTTTTTTGGGCGCGCATGGAGCGAGCCAGTGTTAATCCGCCTGGCATATGGGTACGAGCAAGCCAGCAAAGTCCGGAAGGCACCGCAATTTTTGGCCACGGTTGGACCTAAGTCTTAAACGATCCAGGCATCTCGGCGTGGGGAATCTTTGCGTCGAACTTCCGGCGCGAGTTTGACACACTCGGGTCAACTCAAGCTCGATTCGCCGCAGCGCGACGTTCGGGACGGAAAATACAATCCTTTGACATTACTTTAGCCATACTCTAACATTTACGTTTGTCTCTACAGGGAAAGGTGTGACTGTTGCAATGAGGACGTACGTAGCCAAGGGTGAAGAAGCGGAAGCGCTGAAAGTAGGCGCGAACTGGTTTGTAGTGGATGCCACGGACATGGTTCTGGGGCGCCTGGCCACCAGGGTGGCGCGCATGCTGATAGGCAAGGATAACCCGAGTTTTACTCCTTATCTGGATTCCGGCGACCACGTGGTGGTGATCAATGCGGACAAAATCCGCTTGACCGGCAACAAGATCGAACAAAAAATTTATTACTCGCACAGCGGTTATCCGGGAGGACTGAAAGAAGTCCCGGCGAAGCGTTTGCGCGTGGCCAAAGCGGACTGGATGGTTCGCGAAGCGGTGCTAGGCATGCTGCCAAAAAATAAGCTGCGTGCGCGTAGGGCTAAGAAGTTGCGCGTGTACCGGGATGCTGCCGGTTTGGCGCGGCACGCGGGTCAGAAGCCGCAAGCAGTAGCCAGTTAAGACGCGCACCGGTTCGGAAGTATCGGGCGGCTGCAAGGTTCGGGGATTGTTGTTCTGGTAGGTGTGACAGCCTGCGGTATTCCAGTCTCCAAAGTTTTTGCCAACAGGAAAATTTTCGGCATCTTTCTTTGGACGCCGAAAAAATTTATGGCACCGTAGCGTGACCAAGCAGCATGTGAAGTTATCTGCGGCGTCTTAAAAGATTTGTTGACAGCAGTAAGCGTCAAGGCTTGCTTCGTTGTTTGATCTAGGAGGAACGTTGAGTTCTATGAGTTCGCCCCTCGGGGCTAAGCAGGTTTGGATTCTGGGTACCGGACGGCGCAAGGAGTCTGTGGCGCGTGTGTTTCTACGGGCAGGCTCGGGCAAAATCACGATCAACGGCCGGACCGTTGAACAGTATTTTCCGAATTTCGCGTGGAAACATGACGCGGTCGAGCCGCTAAAGTTCACCAGCCTACATGACCAGGTGGACGTAGTCGTCACTGCGAAGGGCGGCGGAGTTGGCGGTCAAGCCGGAGCTGTGCGCATGGGCCTGGCGCGTGCAATTTCCGTGTTCAATCCGGAGTTGCGCCCGGCGCTGCGCAAGAACGGATTCCTGACGCGCGATTCGCGTATGAAGGAACGCAAGAAGTACGGGCAAAAGGGCGCGCGTAAGCGGTTCCAGTTCACGAAGCGGTAAAACGCCGTACCAGTTTTTGCTGCGTGTTATTTCTTAGCGCAGCTTCGAGCTCCGGCAGAATCGCACAAACGATCCTGCCGAGATCACGGCCGGCAAGGAGCCGGCAAAAAGGCTGTTCTTTCGCAAAAGTTTCCGCGAGCACCCGGTGGACAAAAATTCGCCAGGAGCCAGGAAACGTTTTCGCGAGCGCAAGCAGCAATCCTAAGAGGAGGAAATTTGGCAGTAGAAATAACCATGAAAGAGTTACTGGAGGCCGGAGTTCATTTCGGTCACCAGACGCGACGTTGGAACCCGAAAATGAAGGAATATATTTTCGGCGAACGCAACGGCATTCACATTATCGATCTCCAAAAAACGCTGAAAATGTTCCGAGAAGCCAGCCGCTTCGTCGGCGAACTTTCCGCGCAAGGCAGAACCGTTTTATTTGTGGGCACCAAGCGCCAAGCCCAGGAAGCGGTGGCCGAAGAAGCGAAACGCTGCGGTGCATTCTTCGTGAACCACCGCTGGCTCGGCGGAACGCTGACCAATTGGGCGACGCTGCAAAAGTCCATCAAACGGCTGAAACTTCTGAAAGCTATGAGCGAAGATGGCCGCATGCTAGAGC
>CAXMLS010000382.1:0-4144 GCA_964194235.1 uncultured bacterium
GATGTGTATAAGAGACAGGATCTCTACATTACCGTCTCGCCGGACGCGGGTACCTCTTCCGGCCAGGCGCACAATATTCTCTGGCGCAATAATGGCAACAGTACCTTCACGGATGTTTCCGCGGAGACCGCCTTGGGCATTCCCGCAACCGGCGCTGGCCTGGTTACTTCGGACTTTAACAACGACCGCGCCGTCGATTTTGTTTTTGCCGGAGGCCCCGAAGGCGCCGCGATTTATTTGAATCCGCGCGAAGGCAAATTCACGCCTCTCGCATCTATCGATTTTAAAAAAGAAAATCTGCCGCCCGCCGTTGGGGTGATTGCGTTTGATTTCGATAAAGACGGCTGGATGGATCTCGCCTTCACACACACGGGGGCCCCCGGTATCAGCCTGTGGCGCAATGTTGCAGGAAAGAAACTCGAGCGCGTGAAGCTGCCCGATCTAGGCTGGCAGCGTGGTTGGGGAATTTCCTCCATTGATTACGACAACGACGGATGGCTGGACCTCATTGCCGCCGGTGAATCGAATAGCGGCGGGGAAGTCAGACTGCTGCGCAATCTCGGAACCAAAGGTTGGTCCGATGCCACGAAAGAAACGCACCTCGATGCCGTAAAACTGGCGCAACCCCGCGCGCTGGCCATCGCCGACACGCGCGGCACTGGTGACGCGGATGTGGTCGTAACGCAACTCGGCGGCCCTCCCGTAATTCTTCATAGCGATGGGGCCAACAAACACAACTGGATGCATGTAGATCTGAAAGCCCTGGGCGACAATAAAACCGGTATCGGCACCAAAGTGGAAGTGTATGCCGGACCTTTGTATCAAAAGTGGGAAGTTGCCGGCGCGTCCGGCTACCTAGGTCAGAACTCTACGTCTGTCCTCGCGGGACTTGGTTCCGAGCGAGCCGCCGAGTTGGTGCGCTTGTTGTGGCCCACTGGTGTTCCGCAAGACGAGATTAATTTGCCCGCAAAAAAAGTTCACGCTCTCGCCGAGCTCGATCGTCGCGGCAGTTCCTGCCCCGTCTTGTTCGCCTGGAACGGTCATGAATACGAATTCATTGCCGACATGATTGGTCCGGGTGTAGTCGGCCATTGGGTCGCTCCCGGCGAACGCGATGTGCCCGATCCCGATGAATATCTGAAAGTGAACGCCAAAAGCGTTCGGCCTATCAACGGACTTCTCAGCTTTCGTTTTATGGAGCCGATGGAAGAAACCGTGTATCTCGATCAGGTGCGTCTGTTGGCCATCGATCACCCCGCCGCCTACGAAGTAAATCCCAACGAGCGTTTCGTAACCGCGCCGCCATTTCCGGAGTTTCGCGTAATCGCCAGCCTCCATGCGCATGCGCCCGCTGGTGCCTGGGACGATCGCGGTAACAGTGTGTTATCGCTAATCGCCAAGCGCGACCGCAAATACGTCACCGGTTTCGAGTCCGCGCCTTTTGTAGGTTTCGCCAAACTCCACTGGATCGAACTCGATCTCGGCGCCTGGGATTCCACCAAACCACTTCGCCTCATCATGGACGGCTACACCGATTACTTCACTGCCACCTCGATGTACGCGGCCGATCAAGCAGGCGTGAAGGTTATCGCTCCTTATGTCGAAGCGCAGGATGCGCAAGGCAATTGGAAGCGCGTCGTCGACGACATGGGTTTTCCTGCTGGACTGGAGCGCACCATGGTTGCCGATTTGTCCGGCAAAATTCCGCCTGGCACGCGTCGCATCCGCATCGTCAACAATTTAAAAATTTATTGGGATGCTATTCGTATCGATCAGACGCCGAATACTGAAGACATTCATGTCGCCGAAATACCGCTGGCAAAAGCGTCGCTCGAATTTCTCGGGTTTCCGCGTGAACAGCGCCTGCAACCTGCCAGCGATACGACGTATTCCTACACGCACCGCAGCATGACCGGCCCCTACGCGCGCGCTGCCGGAAATTACACGCGCTATGGCGATGTTTACGAGCTTCTGCGTGCTTCTGACGATCGCTTCGTGGTCTTCAGCTCCGGCGAAGGGATGAAGCTCGATTTCGATCCGCGAAAACTTCCGCCTCTTCCCTCCGGCTGGGTGCGCGATTATTTCTTCTACGCGGACGGCTTTGAGAAAGATCTCGATTTCTATGCCGCGCACGCGTTCACTGTCGAACCGTTGCCGCGCCACTCTGCTTTGGCATACCCGTATCCCGCTGGCCAGGAATATCCCAGCGACGGCCAACATCTCGACTATCAACTGGACTTCAATACGCGCCAGCGTTCCGACCGCATGCCCAATTCTTTGCGCTATCGCTTTTCGCCGAAAAATTGAAACTTGCCGCCAATAACTATTTCGCCAGAAAGTGCAGACCTGTAATTCCGACCGAAGCGGGCCGACGTTTTTTCTTCTCCGTCGCTCCTGCTTGCCCGCCTGGGCAGGTGAAGGAATCTGTCTTCGTTGTCGTTTTTTCCGAGTGTAGCCAATAATCAACAGCAAACTTAATCGAGCGTAACATCCACCCAGCCGCGTTTTTGCGCACTCTTCGCAATCGCTTCGCACAGCGTCAGTTCCTGGTGTCCGGTTTGAAAATTTGGAAATTTCTGCGGTGCTTCAAAGTTTCCCGCCTCGACATACTCATAAAAGTCCCGGAACAGCTGCACGAACGTGTCCGGATAACCCTCCGCATGTCCCCCGGGATATACCGCATAGCCGCGCGCCTCCGCGCTCATCAACGACGGGTCCTTCGCGAGTATTTCGTTGGCCCCATCTCTTCTGCCGATCCATAATTCATTCGGAGATTCCGAATCCCACGCCAGCGAGCCTTCCGTGCCGTCGAGTTCAAACCACAGCCTGGCCTTACGGCCCGCACTTACCTGCGAAACGCTCATTACTCCGCGCAATTCTTTTTCAAAGTGCAATAAAACCGACGCATAATCATCCGTGGAAATCGCCACTTCATCCGTTTCCACTGACGAGTTCTGTTCAAACGTCGCCACGCGGCCGCGTGGGCGCTGCCGGAACGGCACAGTCGTCGCTAGATCGGCGCACACTTCGGAAACCTTTTCTCCGCTGATAAACATCATCAGATCCAGCCAGTGCGTTCCGATATCGGAAACCGCGCGTAATTCGCCTCCCAACTTCGGATCCAGCCGCCAGTTCCAATCCGAAGGGTGCAGCAGCCAGTCTTGCAGGAAGCTTCCATGCACCAGTCGCGGCGCGCCGATTCGTCCGCTGGCCACCAGCGATTTCGCTTCCTGGCACAGCGGGTAGTACCGCAAGTTGTAAGCGACCCCGGCGGCACGTTTGCACTCTCGCCCAAGTTTTACCAGGATCTCCGATTCGCGCGTATCGGTAGCGAGTGGCTTCTCGCACAGCACATGCTTGCCCGCGCGAAGCAGCGCGCTCGCCTGCTCGAAGTGCAAATAATTTGGCGTGCAGATATGCGCAACGCTCGCACTCGAATCGCCCGCCGCTTCTTCAATCGAGGCATACCCTCGCGCGAGTCCCAGCGCTTGCCGTGCCTCTTCGCTGCGTTCCGGCGAACTGCCCACCACTCCGCGCACTTCTACGCCCAGCCGGCGCAGTGCGTCGACATGCGCCTTCCCTACAAATCCCGCCCCAATCAATATCGCCGCAGGCTTCATGAGTCCTACCTCCGTGCACCCTCAGAGCATCCATCGTCAAGCAGCAACTTGAACAGCAAGCAAAATACCAGCTTTGTCCCGCAACGTATCGCGCAATATTTTCTTGGGGCACGCGGAAGTGTACGCCCGTCGCTTGACGAACGGGCGGGACGGAAATTCTTCGCGCAAACAATTTAATGTTTGGTCTGAAAAACTTCAGGCGGATCCAGATAACATTGCTTCCAGAACATTTCTGCCGAAAGCGTTCCGTTTGCCAATTGCTGGACGCTGGTCACCGTCGCGCCGGCAATGCCCCCGTCTGCCGAGTCAAAAATGACCACCACTCCTGCATCCGCACCTGATGGCACCGAACCCTGCGCCGGAGTTTCGGCCGGCGCGTTTCCGGTCGCGGCATTTCCTGATGTCATATCCGCCACAAATTTCTGGAACAGGGAATCGGCAAAGTTCAACTTTGCCAGTGCGTTCGTTTCCTTCAGATCTTGTGTCACGGGCTGCACGGTATAAATTCTGTCTCTTATACACAT
>CAXMLS010000383.1:0-2072 GCA_964194235.1 uncultured bacterium
CTTGAACGCTGAAGAAACGAGGCCGAAGCAGAAAGCGGCAGCAAGCGTGGAACAAGTAAAGGCTAAACAGAAAACGCAGGCGGCAGGGAATCAAGAGCAAACAACAACAAAAAAGAAAACGGCCGCGCCAGCAACTTTCACAGCAACGCCAGTAGCTACAACCAAACAAGACTCCGAACCGCAATAAGCACGTGAGAAAAATCCGGACATGCGGGTTTTTCGAAAGCGACGCAGCCCGTTTTGCTTAACCGCTAACTTTCTTCGCCGAAACGCTTGATATCTTCCGGAGCGTCCTTCAACGGACCAGCGTTTCGACCTTGCACCAGCTCGCGAATCTGCGCGACGACGTCGGGATTGGCGAGTGTGGTGATATCCCCGGTATCGAGGTTGTTGGAAATTGCGGCAAGCACGCGGCGCATGATTTTTCCGGACCGCGTCTTGGGCATGTCCGGCACGATGTGAATTGTTTTTGGCCGGGCGATTTTGCCGATCATTGTCTCGATGGTGGCCATCACTTTGATTTGTATTTCTTTATTTTGTGTCACGCCCTTTTTAACGCATACGTACACTTCGGGGACGCGCCCTTTAACCTCATCGACCACGGGAACGACCGCAGCTTCTGCGATCTCCGGAATGGTCAAGCAGGCGGACTCGAGTTCCTTGGTTCCAAGGCGATGTCCCGCGACATTGATGACGTCATCCACACGGCCGAGAATGCGGTAGTAACCGTCCGCAGGGAGCACCGCTCCGTCCGCCGCGTAGTAAGGCCAGTCGCGCCAGTCTTTGCTTTTCGCGTTCTTGTTGTATTTTTTGTAGTACTGATTTACGAAGCGATCGGGATCGCCCCAGATGGTTTGCATAATTCCAGGCCACGGATTACGAATACAAATGTTGCCGGCGTTTCCCGAACCTGCGGTGATTTCCTTGCCGTTCTCATCCCAAATTACGGGATAGATTCCCAGCGCGGCAGGTCCCGCGCTGCCGGGTTTCATGGCATCCAGCGCCGGCTTGGTGGTACATAAGAATCCACCCGTCTCCGTTTGCCACCAGGTGTCGACGATAACCGCTTCGCCCTTGCCGACGACCTCGTGATACCACTTCCATACTTCCGGCTCGATCGGCTCGCCGACAGTGGTCATATGCTTGAAGTGATAATTATATTTTTTGGGCTCGTCGCCGCCGGCTTTGCGAAGCATGCGAATAGCGGTGGGCGAAGTGTGAAAAATATTAACGCCGAGGCGTTCGGCGATGCGCCAGGGACGACCCGGATCGGGGAACTGTGGAACGCCTTCATAAAGAACGCTCGTGGCGGCTAGCGCCATTGGCCCGTACACGATGTAGGAATGCCCGGTGATCCAGCCGATATCGGCCATGCACCAATAGACGTCGTCCGGATGGACGTCCTGGTAGTACTTGGAGGTTCCGGCGACGTACGCGAGGTAGCCGCCGGTGCGATGCTGGCAGCCCTTGGGTTTTCCGGTGGTGCCGCTTGTGTACATCAGGAAAAGCGGTGCCTCCGCATCCATCGAAACCGGTTCGACGATGTGGCCGCGATATTTTTTTAACACGTCATCAACAAAATAATCGCGTTGCGGAAACATCGGGGACTCGGAATTGTATTTTCCCGGGTACCGCCGCCAGACCAGAACTTTGTCGATTTTCTGTCCTTCTTTTTTTGCGGTCTGCACGGCGATGTCGGCGTTACCTTTGTGATCGACCCACTTGCCATTTCTGAAATAGCCATCCGCATAGATCAGCACGCGGCTACCGGAATCCGCGGCACGCAAGCCGCACGCTTCGCCGCTGAATCCGCCGAATACCACGGAATGAACAACCCCAAGCCGTGCGCACGCCAACATGGTGACGGGCAGCTCCGGAATCATGGGCATGTGAATGGTTACGCGATCGCCGGTTTTCAATCCGGCAAAATCGCGGAGCATGGCCGCGACTTCATTCACGCGGCGATATAGCTCCTGATAGGTGATCACCGTCGCAGCTTCTTCTTCGGGTTCAGGAACGAAGATGAGCGCCGCTTTATTTTTGTATTTTTCAAGGTGCCGGTCGACGCAGTT
>CAXMLS010000384.1:0-4566 GCA_964194235.1 uncultured bacterium
AGATGTGTATAAGAGACAGATACAACGTAGTTCACAGCCACGTACATTTTTTTTCTGGATTATTACTACGGTGGGCGCAGTTCGAAGGAGTACAAATCCGATTAGCGCATAGTCATAACAGCTACGATGGCAAATCCAATACTCCTCCTCGTCGTGCATATCGATTCCTGATGAAGTCGTTTATACGCCGACACGCAACTCATGGGTTGGCGGTATCGCGCTTAGCCGCCCACGATGTATTTCTCGACTGGGAAAATGACCCTCGCGTCGCGATACTGCATTGCGGCATTGACCTCCAGGATTTCCTTGGCATCGTCAGTTGCGCTCCCTCGCGAACGAATGTTGGTCTGCCACAGGGTGCGCGAGTAATTGGCCACGTCGGGAACTTTTCACCAGCCAAAAATCACAGTTTTTTACTAGAGATTGCAGCTCAAATACAAAAAAGTCGGCCAGACGTACATTTTTTGTCGATTGGAGATGGGCCATTACGTGCTGCGATTGAAGCGCGGGCGTGGGCGATGGGTTTACGGCGAAACATGCATTTTGTCGGTACCCGCATCGATGTCCCCGTTTTACTTCGAACTTGCATGGATGCGTTTATATTTCCCTCCTTGTGGGAAGGCCTTCCTTTGGTAGTGCTCGAGGCTCAAGCTGCTGGCCTTCGCTGCGTCATTTCTGATGAAATTACTAAAGAGGTAATCATCGATCCCCACCAGGTGGTTCGACTACCGCTCGGCGCTGGCGCCCCTGGATGGGCCGCCGCGGCGATCGAAGCTTTAGATAGGGGAAGACTAGAAACGAAATCGTGCGTTGAAACCTTGGAACAAACCGATTTCAATATCGCGCGTGGCCTATCTTTGCTAACTAATATCTACTCCGTAGGTGAAGCAGGACCTCATGCCGCCTAAAGGTAAGCATCTGACTCCCGTGTTTGCCGCCCTTTGGGTTTGCTTCGCTGTATTCGCACTCTGGCAAACAACGCAACGCGGTAATGATGCGTTATCGGCTGTTGCAAGCGGACTGTTTCTTGTAATCTCGCTACTATTCTCGCGGTATATCCTCCATGTTCCACTCACTAGCGGCCCGATGGTTTACCTCATATTGCTTGGTCTTTTTCACTTAGGCCTAATCGTTCCCTGGGCATTAGGGATATATGATATTTCACGCACGCCGTCCTTCTTCCCTTACGGCTTAGCCCGATCTATTGCCCTTATCGACTATTCGGTCGCCGCATTCCAAGTAGGAATTATTCTCGCGCTGAATCTGGGTGAGGGACGCGCCAACGTGGATACACAATCAGCAATGGATTTCGACAATCCAGATGTCTACATCGCCGGCTGTCTTTTGCTTGGGGCCGGCATCGTCATGTTTCTGGTGGGCTTGATTGGCCTCGATCCCCAGGGATACTTCCGGCTCACATATTCGGAAACCTTTCGACTCCGGGCTGAATCGGACCCTCGTCTCTTCGGCTCCGGTCTTACCATCGCTTTTATTGGACTCAGTGTTGCCGCTGCCGGAGCAACGCTTCGACGCTTCCGAATTGTTTGCGCAATCGGGGCGATTTGGCTCGGGAGTTTAATGTATTGGGGATTTCGCGGCCCAGCCCTGATTGCCGGCTTGATTGTTTATATCATCGCGAAAAAGAAAGGTATGGGAGTTCCGCGCTGGGTCCCCCTGCTGGCGGCGATTGGAATTTTGGTAATCATCCCGGTGCTGCGAGTTGGTCGCGAACTGCCGTTGCGCGACCGTCTCACGCGGGGCTCTGTGAACGACTTCAATATTCTTGATGGCCCAGCTGAAATGGGTTTGACCATTCGTCCTCTCGTTGAAACCGTCGATATCCTGAACCCAAAGGATTTTCGCTTCGGTAAGACGTACTGGCTAGCGTTTAAAGGAATCGTCCCCAACCTTGCCCTGCGTTGGGAAGCTTCTTCGACGGAATCAGAATCGGACTTGCCTCCAAATCATTGGATCACTGCCATGGTAGACCCATGGGCTTACAAAAATTACGGCGGCATCGGCTTTTCCGCTATCGCGGAACCCTACATGAACTTTGGCCCTGTAGGTGTAATCGCCTATTTCTTGTTGTTGTCCGTTTTCCTTGTGAAACTCGAGCGCCGATCCATTCGTAACTCCTACGCCTTGGCTGCGTGGGCGTTGATCCTTGGTCCGTTGCTCTGGACCACGCGAAATGATTTCTCAAATTTTTTCCGTCCCGCAGTTTGGGGCCTATTGACTCTCGGCGCGGTGAAAGTTATTTCGCGAATGTATTCCAGTATTTTTGCTAAACGGAAACAGCACGCGCGGAGTCTAAATCGCAGATTGGCGCGGGCCAGACATGGCTGAGAGCCAACTGTCACGGGTATTGCTCACAAGCGAGGCACACTTCAGTGTCTTGCCCTCTGGGGAGATATATTCCAATGGCCCCGCCACCTACTCCTTCTGGTCCCGCTATCTTCAGGTGTTCGACGAAGTCGTCGTGGTCGCTCGAGTTAAGCAAGGCCATGACCTCAAAGATGAGCAGCAACGCGCCGATGGCCCTCATGTTTCCTTTCGTTCATTGCCTGATTTTACGGGTCCCTGGCAGTATCTGAAAGCTTGTCGCCAAGCAATGAAGATCGGTCAGGAGGCAATCAGCGAGTGTAATGCCTATCTCCTGCGCGTACCCGGCCTCATAAGTCAAATAATTTGGCAAGATATTTCGCGATTAAAAAAACAATACGCCGCCGAAGTGGTCGGAGATCCATGGCAGGCACTCAGCCCCGGAACGTGGCGCCACATTCTGCGCCCGCTCTTTCGCATTGTGTCCATGCAACAATTGAAACGCATCTGTGCCGGCGCTGTGGCTATCAACTACGTTACCTATGAGACGTTGCAGAAGCGATATCCGCCATCAGCGAGTGCCTATGCTGCCGGTTTCTCCGACGTCGCGCTCGAAATGGATATTACATCGAATATTCTCGAGGAAAGATACCAACGGGTCAGCGAACGTCTGGGTACCAAAGGAAGCCGAAACCCAATTGTGATGGGTTTTATCGGCAGTTTGTCGCGCCTCTACAAAGGTCCTGACGTACTTCTTCGAGCCGCCGCTTTGTGTGCCAGCCGTCTGGATTTCAAACTCATAGTGGTCGGGGAAGGTCGCCACTACCTCGAAATGAAAGCCCTAGCCGCCAAGCTTGGCATCCAGGATCGCGTCGAATTCCCCGGTGGGCTATCCCCTGGTCGAGCTGTGTTCAAATTTCTGGACTCTATCGATGTGTTCATCATGCCTTCTCGCGCCGAAGGCTTGCCGCGCGCCCTGGTCGAAGCGATGTCTCGAGGTTGTCCATGCATCGCCAGTGCGGTGGGCGGAATTTCAGAACTCCTCAGCGCCACTGATCTGGTGCCTGTCGGAAATCATGAAGCTCTGGCAAAATTGATTTTGCAGGTCGCGAAAGATTCAAATCGGTTACTCGAAATGAGCTCACGAAACTTGGCCAGGGCCGCCCAATTCACTTCAGCAGCCCTGAACTCATCCAGGCGGTCGTTTCTCGAGATTGTAAAGCAGCGTTCACAGTGAAACCGCGCTGAATCTGAGATTAGAATCCAAGACCAGCACGCATCCAGCAGATGGATTGATGACAGACTCCGCAATCACGTGCGTCTTCTGTGAGCGATTCTGTGTCTGAACTTCCTTACGGCCTCTTCATGCCTCTGCAGTCCACACGGGCAGAGGTCATCAAGGAATTTCGAAAAACCCTTATTTGTCTGTGCTCCTAATCCCGCTGCTTTTGCAATTTCATCCAATCCTCGATGGAGGATATTCACCTTCGGCCTAGGCAAGAGTTCCCAACCCCAGTACTCAACCAAGTAAGCTGTCTCCATCGCGCGGACGATGCCCTTGAAGACCTTCCAACTTTTCTTTGGATCCTTGTAGTCGGTTGCGGCGGCTCTGGTAATCGCGCTCTCGAAACGGCCGTTGTGACGGTCCTCCCATATCGTCTTTACAAGTCTCAGAGGAATAAGGTCCTCCAAGGTTCTCGGCTCTTCATAAATCAGTCGTGGCATCGCTGGCCTTGAGAACTTCTTCGCCAGTTGCTGCGACACAGTTTGTTGGATTTGGCCGATTGCCACCGATGTGTTTATGGGAAAGTTCTTTGGATCTTCGAGATCGAGCCGCCAGGCAACCCTGAGGCGTTTCTTAGCTCCCCACAAAGTCGTGCGTACCGCATCTGACACAACCCAAATCTCCCAAGCACTTTGGCTCATATTTGAGATTGCAAATCAATTTCTTCCTCTTGTCAACGCTCCTAAGTAATCCTCGGCTGCTCTGGTCTTAGTGGACGCGAAACTGGGTTTTTGCGTCCGGCTCAAATATGAGCGTTTGATAAGTTCTTGCACATGGCATCCCACAAACTAACGAAAGAACAACAGATCAAAGGCTTACGCAAGGCTCTCCGCTCATGGCGAACTCCGCCATGGCTCAAACCATCAATTCGTAGCTATCTCGAGCGCATGGAAGGTGACTTGCGCAAGCGGGGCCGCTTCGGTCGCGTCAAGCGTTAGGGCTGTCTCTTATACACATCT
>CAXMLS010000385.1:0-2154 GCA_964194235.1 uncultured bacterium
AGATGTGTATAAGAGACAGGTTATGGTGTACCGGAATTTATAGTTTTACCGATCGTCGCCGGCTCCCGCGCCTATTTGAAGTGGTTGGGCGAAAGTGTCGCGCCGAAATCGCGCCCAAAAAAGTGACTGGCGATGTTTCGCAGTTTCAAAAATCGCTACAGAGTGAGCAACGCCTGATCCAGATCCGCGATAATGTCTTCCACATCTTCAATGCCCACCGACAATCGCACCAGTCCCTCGGTAATCCCCACGCGTTCACGCACCTCTTGCGGCATCGACGCGTGCGTCATCAGCGCAGGTAGCGAAATAAGCGTCTCCACCCCGCCCAGACTCTCCGCCAGCGCACAAAGTTTCACTTGATTTAGGAACCGTCGGGCCGCGTCCAGCGATCCCAGATCGAAGGACATCATCGCGCCCGGACCTTTCTGTTGCCGGCGCGCGATTTCGTGGTGCGGGTGGCTCGTCAATCCCGGGTAAAACACCTTGTGCACCTTGGGATGAGCGTCCAGATGGCGCGCCACCATCAACCCGTTGGCATTGTGTTGCAGCATGCGAACCGCCAGCGTCTTGATCCCGCGCGAAATCAGAAAGCAATCCATCGGCGCCAGCCCCGAGCCCGCCGAGCGCTGGATAAAATAAATTTTCTCCGCATCTTCCTGCCGCGTCAGCACCACCGCTCCGCCCGTCGAGTCGCTGTGGCCATTCAGATACTTGGTCATGGAGTGCACCACGATATGCGCGCCCAGTTCGATGGGCCGCTGCAGGTACGGGCTAAGAAAAGTGTTGTCCACCACCACCGTGATGTTTCGCTGGCTCGCCAATTTCGACAAGGCCGAAATGTCCGCAACGCGCATCGTGGGGTTCGTCGGTGTTTCGATGTACAGCATCTTGGTGTTTGGCCGGAAGGCCGTCAGCACCGCGTCCGACGACGACGTATCCACAAAGCTGAATTCCAAACCGAAATGGACCAGCAGTTGCGTGGAAAGCCGAAACACTCCGCCATACACCGCTTCGGAAACCACCACGTGATCTCCGGGACGCAGCAGGCGGAAAACCGCGTCGATGCCCGCCATGCCCGAAGAAAATACGTACGCGCTCAGGCCATCCTCGAGTTTGGCCATCGTCCGCTCTAAAGCTTTGCGGTTTGGATGATTCGTTCGCGCGTAGTCGTACCCTTTATTTTTTCCGAGTTCTTCGTTCACGTACGTGGAGGTCTGATAGATCGGCGCAACGATTGCTCCCGTTGCCGGGTCGGGTTCCTGGCCGACGTGAATTGCATTAGTGGAGAAACCCATGCTCTGCTCCTTTATGTACAAAAAAATATTGCGACAATTCCCCGACCACGCTCGTATTCGCGGTCAAACCCTTACCCACACGAACGCCCGGCTCGCAGCTCTTCGTTTTTACGCAGAGAGGCCAAATTCTCGGATGAACCAAGCGTAATCTACACGCCCACATGAGGCCAAAGCTCTTTGTCTTTCGTGTTTCTTCAGACGTTACAGGACCATTTCCGGCGAGTCAAATACCGCTTTGCCGCAGTTTCTCGCGGCGCCCATCGATACATCAGCCCGCCTCAGTTTTGCATCAAAATAACGACCGTAAGGGCTTGACCGCGAGTGCTGCTTACGTGGAGGATGGTTCCAGCGATCATGAAATTGCCTATTCTTATTCTTGGCTGTCTCGGTTTCGTATTTCTTTCCACTTTTTCCTCCGGGACAGCCGCTCATAACTCCCCATTGCCCTCCAGACCACCGGCGCAACGCTCTGACTCCAACGCCCGTGTGACTGTGGAGGTTACCGGCGGCGCAAACGACGCTCCGGTTGAAAATGCCAGCGTATATTTAAAATATGTCGAGGAGCGCAAGATTACCAAGAATAAGAAGATCGAGCTCAATGTGAAAACCAATCGCGAAGGCATCGCTCACGTGCCTGGCGCGCCGCTCGGTAGAGTCTTGATCCAGATTGTTGCCGAAGGTTGGAAGACCTACGGACGATGGTATGACATCACCGACGCTCGTCAACCGATCAAGATTCACCTGGAGAGACCGCCCAAGTGGTACTGATTTGACAAATTTCTCATAGCAACGGTTCAAATTCGGAATTTCTCCCGCCAAATTTTTTGCTCTGTCACTCCACAGCCTGTTCATCAAAATT
>CAXMLS010000386.1:0-2721 GCA_964194235.1 uncultured bacterium
TCGCTGAGTTCAGCTTTTGTACACCAAGTGCTCCTCCTTTGACTTATGCATTCAAACAAGCCGGGAGTTGAGGGCCTTCGGGCAACCAACGGAATTTCGGCGGACCTTTATAGCGTGCCACGCATCACATTGTTTGGGAGAATCTCTATGATGATCCCTTCAGCGGATGTTTTGGGGAGGCACCTGAAGCCGCTTTGCCCGCGTGACAACCACATAATGAAGTACAAACCCCGCTGCTCCCGGTTAAATGCAGAGAACCAAGCGTCATTCCATTGCGGTTTCGGAGGTTGCAGTGTTCGATATAATCCAAACAACGGATATTACATGCTCATCGGAATGCCTGACCATGCGAACTCGGTCGATGAGCCTGGCGTTAACACCGTGAAGTGCCCTAGACACGACCGCTGGTTGTATCGCCGAGAGAATATTTATGCCGAACCGGGTGTTCGTTGGTGTTGTGGCGTCGAAGGCTGCGACTATTGTTACAATGCCAACACAAAGGGCGATTGGGTCAGGACCTAGTAAAGGTATTTGTCCACAAGATGCGAGCCTAATCGAAGGAAGGTTCCGAAAGACATCCGCGAGAAGTTTATTGCATTGAGTTCGAGGGTCGATTGGCCCACGTTCATCCTTCTCGCCGACGCTCATCGCAGGGCTGGTTGAATAAACGGTACGAGTAAGATTTACCCAAATTCAGCGCGGCTGACGCTCGAAAATGGGTTGACACGCTGCGTGACGATCAGTTCTTCAACTCCACTGAGACGAGACCGTCGAGTCCAGTCCGGTGTGTCGCGAAACAACGGCCGAATGTCCTCGGCAAGCTGAGAGCCATTGAACACCGCCAGATGAATTGGCGTCGCAAAAATTACGGAGATCCTCTGCCTGATGTGCGCTCTCCGGAGAAGAAAAGCGGCCGGTGGGCGAAGTTAGAGGTGCGCATTGCAGACGCCGCGTTCTCTTGGGTGTAAAATTGAGGTATATAGGCAAGGTCTCCTCCCACTGAGGACCGTCATGGGCCCAGCCGATTTGCAGCGATACCACAGATTGTTGTTGGAGAAACAGCGTGAGTTGTCCTCTGCCCAGGGCGACGATCAAGCCCGGGTGCCAGCCGCAGGAGGCTTGCACGGCGATCTCATTGACCAAGCCAATGCCGATGCGGAAGCGGAGCTGCAAATCCGTCTGCACCGAACTGACGGGCGTCTTGAACGAGCGATCGAAGAGGCATTCGCTAGGATCAGAAAGTGCACCTACGGAGTGTGCAAAGCGTGCGGACATCCCATTTCAAAAGCCCGGTTGAACGCCGTCCCGTGGACACGCCACTGCCGCCAATGCAAGGAGCGCGAGCACTCAGCCGCTTGATTGTGTCGAGCGGACCGAAACCCAACGCTTCAGTGTCGCTGGCGTGGCTGAGATGCGAGCGCGGTTTATGGACAAGCTCAGCACGCACACTCATGAATGCCCGCGGTGCGGGACGAGCTGGGAATGTGGGGAGGCGAACTATCAGGATGAATGTCCGTATCCAACCAGAACTATTTGCACAAAATGCTGGACGCAAGAAGCGCCAAGAGATGCCCCTCTACGTGAAGAAAAGGAATGAGTATAAACTCGGAGGGAGAAGATCCTGCCCGCGGGAGTTGGCCGATGGCATATATCATCGCTGAACCTTGCATTGGAACCAAGGACACCGCCTGTGTGGACGTGTGCCCGGTAGATTGTATCCATCCGGCGAAAGACCGAACCTATGACGATGGCCGTCCGACGTACGACCAAGTACCTCTGTTGTATATCGACCCCACCGAGTGCATCGATTGCGGGGCCTGTGTCCCGGTCTGTCCGGTGACGGCCATCTTCGCGCAGGAAGATCTGCCGGAGAAGTGGCACGCGTATATCGAGATCAACAAGAATTACGTTGACGGCGGCAAATTTCAGGCCGACAAATATCAAAAGGCAACTAGCTAACGGCCGCAACGGCGCTACGCTTGGCATGTATGAGTACGCTGCACGAAATCATTGATGATAATGTTCGCGAGGGTGAACTGTACGAAAAGCTCGACCGCAGCTGGGTGCGGTGTTTTGCCTGCGGACACTGTTGCAAGATCCCAGACGGCCAGCCCGGGGTTTGCAAGGTTCGCTACAACCGAGGTGGAACGCTCTGTGTGCCCTGGGGCTATGTCGGTGGCATCCAATGCGACCCGATAGAGAAGAAACCCTTCTTCCATGCTCACCCAGGGGCACTGGCTTACAGTTTCGGAATGCTCGGGTGTGATCTGCACTGCGGCTACTGCCAGAATTGGGTGACCTCGCAAGCCCTGCGCGATCCCGCTGCCGTTGTCGGCCCGATGCGGGTCACGCCAGAAGAACTTGTTCGCGATGCCATCCGCCAGGGAGGCAGGGTCATCGTCAGCACGTATAACGAGCCGCTGATTACGAGCGAATGGGCCGTGGCTATCTTTAAAGAAGCGCGTGCGGCTGGATTGGTGACCGGCTTTGTTTCCAACGGAAACGGCACCCCACAGGTCCTCGAATACTTACGGCCGTGGGTGGATCTTTACAAAGTGGACCTGAAGAGTTTTGATGACCGTCACTATCGTCAGCTTGGCGGGCGCTTACAGCCAATCCTGGATACCATTCGACGCTTGCACGAGATGGGCTTCTGGCTGGAGATTGTTACGCTGGTGATTCCCGGGTTCAACGACTCCAACGACGAGCTGACTCGGCTGG
>CAXMLS010000387.1:0-5290 GCA_964194235.1 uncultured bacterium
CCCGCCGCTATCAGCCCATCCCGCGCTTTCCAACTGTCGAACGTGATTTCTCGTTATTCCTCGCCGATACCACGCATTTTTCCGACGTCGCCAAGACCATCTCGTCTCTGAAAATTCCCGAAATCGTTTCCATCGAAGCTGCAGATCTCTTCCGCGGAAAAAACGTGCCCGCCGGAAAATATTCCCTATTGATCAAAATCTCCCTCCAAAGCCGCGAAGCCACGTTGACCGACGCGCAAATCGGCGACATCTCCGAGCGCATTGTCTCTGCCCTGCAAAATCAGCTGGGCGCTCACCTGCGCACCGCTTAACTCCGCACATTCTAGGGATTCGCTGAATAATCAGCACCTTCGTCCCCGGTGCCAACCGTCTTTGAGTGTGCTATCTTGGCGCAAGTAACTGTCACAGGAACAAGTCCATGCGTGCGCCTGTCAAAGCTCAAATTTTCGGCCAGATGTACACCATTCGCGGGGAACTGGAAGAATCCTACGTCCAGGAATTGGCAACCTACGTGGATGAAAAAATGCGCGCCGTTGCGGAAGCCACGTCTACCGTAGACACGCAAAAAGTCGCCGTGCTGGCTGCGCTGGCCATCGCCGATGAATTGCACGGCACTCAGCGCGATCTCGGTGACCGAGAAGAATTATTGCGCGAACAAGCCGAACGCTGCCTCACCCTCGTCGAGCGCGCCCTAAAGCAAACCGCCTAAAGTCGAACTACTGCGACCACTCGCAGCCTGGGCAACTGGGTACCACACGTCGCAATTGGGTGTGAGCTATTGTTCATTCATCTCTACCGCCCCTAATCGCAGCAAAATCCTCCCCGCCCGCAAAAGGTTTTTCATCCCGACCGAAGTGGAGGGACCTGTCTTCGTTTCAATTTTCTGCAACACCTCCGCCCTACTGCGACCACTCCGTGGGCGTACGATCCCACCGATGCTTCCTCAATTCACTAACCAGCGCACTCGGCAGCGGTCCACGCTCGCTGGCAGCAAGATTCGTTACCACATGCTCCCGTTTGCGCATCCCCGGAATAATGGTGCTCACATCCGGATTGTTCAAAATGAATCGCAGCGCCATTTCCGGCATGCCCATCCCGTCGCGCAGCAGTGGCTTCAAAGCGGCCGCATGTTCCACGCTGCTCCTCAGATTTTCCGCCACGAAATAGGTATTCCGCCAATCGCCTTTCGGCCATCTAGTTTCAAGCGTCAACTTCCCCGTCAGCGTCCCTTCATCAAACGGCACGCGCGCAATCACTGCCACATTTTTCTCGCGGCACGCCGGAAATAATTCATCCTCCGGATTCTGATCGAAAATATTGTAAATAACTTGCACCGCGTCGATCAGCCCCGATTTCACCGCACGAATCCCGTTCCACGGTTCCCAGCGATTCATGCTGATCCCCACGGCGCGCACTTCGCTTCCCGTGCGCAGCTTTTCCATCGCCCGCAGCATCCGGTCATCGTCCAGCCAATGGTCTTCCCAGGTATGAAACTGGATAAGGTCGAGTTTCGCTACGCCGGTATTTTCTAGACTCTTGTGCACATACTCTTCGATGTACTCCGGCGGGTAACAATCGTTCACCGAAAATTCCCGACGGCTTGGCCACCTGCGGTTATGCGGCGGAATTTTCGTCGCCGCATAAAGCGTCTTGTGCGGATTCGCGCGAATAATTTTCCCCAGCAGTTGTTCGCTGTGCCCATCGCCGTACGCCCACGCGGTATCAAAAAAATTGCACCCCAGATCGACCGCGCGCTGCAGCGAATCCAGCGATTCCTGATCTTCCGATCCCGTCCAACCGGCCATGCCCCACATGCCGTAGCCGATCTCGCCGACGTTCCATCCTGTCCGTCCAAACCGCCGTAATTCATCGCCACCCTTTCTCAACCTAGCTTTCATTATAACTGCCACGCAACCCGCCGCCAGAATTCACAGCCACAGAGAGTCTCGCCTCGCCGCAACACTTGTCCGCCTCACTCACAGCAGAGTATGCTTCCTGCGCCAAGGACATCGCCAAAAAGGGGAATAAAATGAACCGCGCAAAATTAAGCTCGCTCATCACGCTGGCAATTTGTCTCGCCGCAACCGCCAACGCTCAACAAGATCCCAAAGCTCCCGCCGCAACCGAAGCAGCAGCACCCCCTGGCCCAGTCGCAAATCCGGTCAGCGCTACGGTCAAGCAGCAGCTCACCCGATTCTTCAAAAATATGGTTGCCGCCGCTGAATCCATGCCCGCGGAAAAATATAATTTCAAACCCATGCCGGAGATGAGCACGTTCGCCCACCTCACCATGCACATCGCGCAGGGCAACACCATGCTCTGCTCGCTCATTTCCGGAAGGCCCGCGCCGGACGGCGCTAAATTGGCGGACACCGACCCCAAAGACACACTCGTCGCGGGACTAAAAGCCTCGTTTGATTTTTGCGCCACTGCGCTGGCTAATGTGGACGACTCAAAACTCAGCGACCCGATGGTGATCTTCGGCGGCCGCCCGTCATCTCGCGCAGGCGCTTTGATCACCTTGAGCGATGGCTGGAGCGATCACTACGGCCAGCAAGCCGTGTATCTGCGCTTGAACGGCATCTTGCCGCCCACCGCTCAACCCAAACCGAAACCGTAAGTGTTCCTAATCCGCAGCAGATTCAGTCGAGCCCGCGAGATCATTTCCGCCTCAAGCTTCGCGGACTCGCCCGTTTCTAAACCATCCTCAAAAATGAAATCCCAGTTCCACCGTCTCCGAACGCGGACTCACAAAGTGCGTTCCGCTGAACGTGGAAAGGAAATTGTAAAGCGCTTCCTTGTTGGTCAGGTTGATGACGGTAAAGCGCAAACTCCACTTATACCGGTCGCCGTGCAGTAAATCGTCATCGCCGACGCTGAGGTCAAACAGGTGGCGCGGCGAAATCCGTGGCGGATTCTTGTCGTCGTTTTCCGTGCCATCTGCTGGAATGGTCAGGCGCGTGGCCCCGTGTGGTGTCCCGGCAGGGCAGCCGCTAAGCGGAGCTGTACGCTTCGCAAGTGTCCCGCCGCAAAATAAACCAATCGCCGCTTGCTGATCGCCATCAAAAGTCAGCGCCGTTGCAAAATCCGGTACTGCCCCCGCCACCAAGCCGCTGTCATATCGCCAGTTGAAGCCCACCCACGGTCCACGCTTCCACGGTTGATATTGCAAGTGCGTCGTCTGGTTAAATTTCTCGTCGTGATCGATGCGGAACACCGACCCGCCTTGTCCCACTGTCACGCCCAGTCCGCCTACTTGCGGCGGAAAATAGCGGGCCGCCACGCTCGACATCACTACCAGCGCTGTAAATCCATGGTAGTTGGGCACGCTCGCGCGCAGCAAAAATCCCGGAATTTTCGAATTGTGCCAGTCGATAGGAAACGTGATCGGTGTATTGCCCAGCACGCTGAAGTCGTAAGCGTTGTGCGTGTACTTCCAGATGTACTCGCCATCCACCACCAGGTATTTTCCGACCGCCTGCTGCAACCCCGCATGGAATTCATTTCTGAATCCCGCGGGAGAATTCGCCGGCACGCACGGAATAAGCGCTGCGATCACGTCAACATTGCAGCCCGTGCTCGCGATGATCAAATTCTCGTTGAACGGTGTCTCCAGCGATCGGGCATACGAAATCCGCAGCACCGTATTGCTCGGCTTGATGTTGTAGGCAATTCCTACGCGTGGTTCCGCCTGGCTTGCCGCCGAGAGCCCATTATAAATATCTCCGCGAAGGCCCACGTTGAAGGACCATCTTCCTTTCGTGATCGTATCCTGCAAATACAATGAAAGTTCCTTCACATCTGCGTGCCCGCGAAACGCGAAAAGGCCACCGCCGCGCGTCAAATCAATTGGCAAAAGTGTTGAGCACGGCGCATTCAGCGCCACGCCACCCGCGAAGCATGGCGCACCGTTCGCATCCGTCAACGAAGGCAACAGGTTCGGATCGATAATTCCCAGTCGGTCGTTTTCGTTAAGAAATGTATGCTGGTACGTGACCCCCGCCTTCACGTTGTGCAGCCCCTTCACGTAGGAAATATCCGAACGCACTCCCGCATTCGTCAAGTTCCGGTCCTGTGCAATCGTTTCTGAATTGATCGGTCCGAAATCTGCCAACGGATTGTTGCTCGGATAGTAGTTGTACTGATCCCGCCGCACGTACGTGCCAAGCGTAAACACTGCGTGCGTTCCCATGAGCCTCGTCCATGTCGGAGCGACGTTAAATGTTCCAATCTTGGAGCGTTGGTCGGTATCGCCCACTCCATTGCCGTTGGGATCCACAACGTTAAGGTTGTCAAACGTGTTCGGCGTCTGGAACCACGAGCGTGTGTACTGAAAATTTCCGTGGATCGTATCTTTTTGTGAAATCTGGTAATCGATGCGATCGAACAGATTTTCTTCGTTTCCCTTGTCGTGTATCGCCGTAAATTCCGGCGGATCCAGGAATCGTCCGCTGCGTAGCCCGCTTGCCGTAATGAAATTGCCCCATTTCTGATTCCCGTACGCCAGGTTAAGTCCCAGGCTGGCCGTCCCAAAGCTTCCGTATGAGGTCGTCACGCTCCCCGTTGGCGTCGTCACTCCCAGTCCAGATCTTGTCGTAACTTTAATCACTAGGCTGGTCTTGTCCCCAAATTCCGCCGGAGGCGCGCCAGAAATAACTTCCAGCGACTGGATGGAGTCGGCGGGAATCTGATTTGAGAAAACTTTGCTGGTCTGGTCCGTAATCGCTTGGCCGTCCACCGAAAAAGAATTCTGCGCATGATCGCCTAGCCCGTGCATGTTTCCATTGGAGTCCGCCGCGACTCCTGGCGACACCAGCGTGATCAGCGAAGTCACCGACGAAGAAGCGCTCTCCAGCGGCAGCCTGTTAATCAGTCCCTGATCGACGTCGGTATGAAAAGTTGATTCCGTCTCCACCAGATCCCCGCCGTTGGCTTCCACCGTTACGCTCGTCGCCGCCGTTCCAATCTGTAAACTGATTTGCACACCGGTCGGTACCGTCGAGCGAACATCCACATCCTGCGTGTACGAAGCGAATCCGTCTGCCGTTACCATCATGTGATACGGGTTGAATGGCACGTTCGTAAACCGGAAGCTGCCATCCGCTCCCGTAACCGCCGAGCGCTCAAAACCGCTGATCGGATTCGTAACCTCAATTTTCGCGTTCGCCACCGAAGCGCCCGATGGGTCCTTCACCACGCCTTCGATCGAACCAGCGTTTCCTGACTGTGCGTACCCTCTCGCTGCAGAAAACAAAAACCCTAAGGCCCACACCTGTCTCTTATACACATC
>CAXMLS010000388.1:0-2255 GCA_964194235.1 uncultured bacterium
GGAGCAGGAGCGCGAGCGCGGCATTACGATCACCAGCGCGGCGACAACTGCTTCCTGGATCCGCAACGAAAAGAAATATCGAGTCAATATCATTGATACGCCCGGTCACGTGGACTTCACCGTGGAAGTGGAGCGTTCACTGCGCGTACTTGACGGCGCAGTGTGCGTCTTTGATTCCGTCGCCGGCGTGCAGCCACAATCGGAAACCGTATGGCGCCAGGCCGACAAGTACCGGGTGCCGCGTATTTGCTTTGTGAACAAGATGGATCGTATGGGCGCGGATTTCGATCATGTGGTGCGCACCATTCGCGCACGCCTGGGCGCGCATCCGGTGCCGCTGCAATTTCCGCTGGGCCGCGAAGATAATTTCATCGGCATCATCGATTTCCTGGAACAAAAAGTAATCGTGTGGCTGGAAGAGACACTGGGGGCGAAGTTTGAAGAATTCCCGGTGGAAAAATTGTGGGATAAGGCTTTCGTCGATTCGCGACCGGATGTGGCTGCCGCTCTGAAGGGCTCGGCGATCGACAAGGCGTTTTACGAAGAACATCGCAACAAAGTGATTGAATACGTTGCGGAGCACGACGACGAAGTTATCGACAAATATTTGAACGAAGGCACGCTTTCCATCGAGGAAATGCGCAAGTCCATTCGCAAGTCCACGCTGGCGTTGAAAATCGTGCCGGTGCTGGCGGGCTCGGCGTTCAAAAATAAAGGCATTCAACCGCTGCTCGACGCGGTAATTGATTTTCTGCCTTCGCCAGTGGATGTGCCGCCGCTGGAAGGTACCAATCCGCTGAACGATGAAGTGGAATTGCGCCGCGCGTCGGATGACGCGCCGTTTTCAGCGCTGGCTTTCAAAATTATGTCCGACCCCTTCGTGGGTCACGTGACGTACATCCGTGTGTATTCGGGCGTGCTCAAGTCCGGCAGTTACGTGTACAACTCCGGTAAGGCGACGCGCGAACGCATCAGCCGCTTGCTGCAGATGCATGCCAACAAGCGCGAAGAAATTGACACCGTGTACGCGGGAGATATTTGCGCCTGCGTCGGGCTTAAGAGCGTCAACACCGGCGACACGCTTTGTGACGAGAACAAGCCGGTAGTTCTCGAGTCCATCGACTTTCCTGCCCCGGTTATTTCCGTGGCGATTGAACCGAAAACCAAGGCTGACCAGGACAAGCTGGGTGTGGCCATGCAAAGGCTCGCGCAGGAAGATCCGACGTTCCGCGTTTCCACCGAGCCGGATACTGGACAAACGTTGATCTCCGGTATGGGCGAGTTGCATCTCGAAATTATTGTGGACCGCATGCTGCGCGAATATAACGTGCAGGCCAACGTGGGCCGCCCGCAGGTCGCGTATCGCGAAACCGTGCGCAAGAAGGCTACCGCGGAAGGTAAATACATCAAACAGACCGGCGGCCGCGGGCAGTACGGCCACTGTAAAATCGAGTTGCATCCGATACCCAGCTCCAGCCGCGAAAACATGAAGGAAATGTCCACCGATGAGCTGGATGCGCTGGCCAAGGAAGTTGTTGGCGGTCCGGCGGGTAAGTGGAAGTTCGACAAAGAACATCGCTTCTTGTTCATCGATAAAATTATTGGCGGATCGATTCCGCGCGAGTTCATCGCACCGATCGAAGCGGGCATCCGCGAAGCGCTGGACAACGGAATTCTGGCCGGATTCACTATGGTTGATGTTGCGGCCGTTTTAATCGACGGCAGCTACCACGATGTGGATAGCTCGGAAATGGCTTTTAAAATTGCGGGTTCCATGGCATTTAAAGAAGCCTGCCACAAAGCTTCGCCGGTGCTACTCGAACCGATCATGAAGGTTGAAGTAGTGGTGCCGGAAGAATATATGGCGGCGGTCTATGGTGACTTAAATGCGCGCCGCTCTGCGATTCAAGGTTCGGAAAATCGTTCCGGAAGCAACGTGATTCGCGCGGAAGTGCCGCTCGCGCAAATGTTTGGTTACGCCACAGATTTGCGCAGCCGCACGCAGGGCCGCGCGAATTTCACTATGCATTTTTCGCATTATGCCGAGGCGCCGAATTCGATTGCACAGGAAATCATCGACAAGAACAAAGGCAAAAGCACGCGATAGGCAAGATTTTAGCGATTGAAGAGTTTTGTAGTGGAATCAAAGACTTTGATTTGAGGAGCTGAGGAAGCAATGGCGAAGGAGAAATTCGAACGCAATAAGCCGCACGTGAACATCGGAACCATTGGTCACATCGATCATGGCAAAACGA
>CAXMLS010000389.1:0-7606 GCA_964194235.1 uncultured bacterium
AGATGTGTATAAGAGACAGGTACTAAGAGAGCGAAAGTGGAAATCGACCTTCTCAAGGAAACCCAGCGCTTGGACTCATCTTCTACCCGACGATCACCCCGTCTCCGCTTACAAGTACCCGTATTTTTGCGTGGCACGGATACGTCCGGAGCGGAATTTATCGAGCTTACCAAGACTCTAAACATCAGCGCGAAGGGGGCCTGCATTACCTCGTCTTATCAATTAGGCAAGGACCAGATCGTTCATTTGACAATCCCTGCCCCATCGCCGACCTCTTCCAGCGTCGTTCCCAGCGAGACCCCTCCTATAGTTGCGCGGGTGCTCCGGCAAGAGACCGCTGGCGAAATGCGTCTGTTCGGATTGGAATTTCTCCGGGCTATTGAGTAAATCTGTACACTTTTCCGCCTGATTAGCCGAGTCTTTGGACTTTCACGCCAGGCCTTGGCCACCTTTCCACAAACAACCGAAATAGCCCAATTTGCTGTATGCCGTGCTTTTGTAATAGCATAGCGACGTGCCTGCCAAAATTTCATGATGCGGGTGGCTCCTCCGGGTCCATATTCGATTGGACTTTGGCATGCTCCCTGTTAGGAAGTTAGCTGCGAGTTTCAACCCCACCCCCGCGGGGACAGGCAAAGGTTAGGTAACACCCGATATGCCCAGCCCCGGCGTCCCAGCGCCACCTCGTACGTATTTAGAAGATTCCTATCTCGAACTGCTCATCGACACCCTCGAAGCGCTTGACCTCCCGGCGCGAGGACAATTCCTCCAGCGGTATCTCCATGCGGTAACTCACGTCGATCTTCCCGAAAGCGAATGCATTCAGTTATGGGAAGAAATGATTACGCGCCGGCGTCAACTGAGCGAGTCCCTGAACCGCACGGTTTCCTTGAAGACCGCGCTCATGGACGTTTTTTCTACCTCTGGCCTGATTCGCGTTCCGGTGCTCATAGAATACGAAGATCTGAAAAAATTGCAACTGAACGCTTTCACGGACCCGCTCACCGGCTTGTACAATCGGCGCGTTTTCAGCGAGTCGTTTGATAAAGAATTGAACCGCGCCAAACGTTATAGCCTCCCTCTCGGTCTGGTCATCATGGACATGAACCGTTTTAAAGAGGTGAACGACAAGCACGGACATCCCCGCGGCGATGAAGTGCTTCGGCTAGCTGCAGCGACATTCAAGAAAGCTCTCCGCACTTCCGACTTTGCGTTTCGAATCGGCGGAGACGAATTCGCGTTGCTATTGCCGCAAACCGACGTCCCGCAGGCTATGGCCCTCAGCCGACGTGTCGAGACTGTATTTGCGGAAAGCTTGAAAAGTTTGCAGCTCAGTGTGCTTGTCGGGATGGATCACGGTGTTGCCAACTATCCTCAAGACGGCGATAACGTGGACGCGCTGGTTCACCTCGCCGACGAGCGCTTGTACGAGAGAAAGCACGTCCTCCAAGGACGCGCCGCTGAAAGTGCTTCGCGCGGCGCAACGCCACCAGTGCAACCGGTGCGGCCCACACCGCCGCCGGCGCCTCCCCTTACTCCTGCACCTGAGCGCACCGCAACACCGCACAGCCCTATTTCGATTGAAACAAAACGCACACCCGAAAAACCGGAAGAAAGCGCCTCGGGCTCGGCCTCAACAAGGCCAGCCGAAATCAATTCCAAGCCAGCGGCTACCGGTAAAGTTCCGCGCGCTTTTATCACTCCGCGCAAAGCAGAACGCGTTTCCATGAGCGGCACCAACGCTTACGCCATTCTGGGTGAGCAGGGTGTGCGCCGGGCTCGCGTGTTGGACCTGGGCTTTGGTGGGGTTGCACTGGAACTCGAATCTTCAGAAGGCCTGGGCGACAACGTCCTCGCGGTTTTGCACGTGCCAATTCTTCCGCCTGTGCGCGTTAACCTCAGACCGGTATGGTCGCAACGCACCGACGTAGGCGCCTACCGCGTCGGATGCACCTTCGTTTCCTGAGCCTGTTTCCGTAATTGGTCTGTTTTAAAATTTGCGCCCCTCTTTTCGCCTTGCGCGTCATTTGTGGCCTTGAGAGCATCACGGCATGAAGATTTTTCTGTTTGTCGTTACCGCGACCATTTTTGAGGCATCGGGCGACGCGGTCATCAGCCTTTCTCTCCACCACCAATCTATGGTCGGCCGCGTCTTGCTCTTCTTGTCAGGATCCGCACTCCTCGCGCTTTACGGTACTTCCCTCAATCTGGCGCCGGTGGATTTTGCCGTCGTTACGGGTATCTACATAGCGTCCCTGGTCGTCGCTTTTCAGGCGGGGAACTACCTTTTCTTCCGTACCGCCCCGACGACTGCGGTGCTGGCAGGTGGCTCTCTGATCGTCGCTGGCGGGTTAGTCATTTACTTTTGGAAGTAGGAGAACTGAAACTCAACCGCCACCTCTTTTCTTGTAAAATTTTTCTTGCAAAATTCGCAATCATTTGACACCTCGCGTATAATCTTAAGTTGCTTCGCGACCTAGCGACGCGGCAGTAGTCCGCAAGGCATGCCGTGCAGACCGGACGCGATAGACTGGAGCCTCATGAAACCCGGTATTCATCCCGATTACCACGCTGTCACCGTGCACTGCGCCTGCGGGCATAACTTTTCTACTCGCTCGACCATGAAGGGCGACATGCTGCGCGTCGAAATTTGCTCCAGCTGCCACCCGTTTTTTACCGGCAAGCAGAAGCTGATCGACACCGCCGGCCGCGTGGAGCGTTTCACCAAAAAATACGCCGACGCTGCTGCCAAAGTCTCAGCCGCAAAAAAATAATCGCTCACTGGAAATACTCCGCCCAGAATTTACCCGGCCTTCTTCAGCGGGTATGGGTGTGCTCCGATTGTCCGTGCGTGTAGAATAGCGTTCCAACGTGGCCGACCAATCTCGTATGTTCGAACGCGCGCGGCCGGGCGAACTGGTTGAAACCGGCCCCCCGCGCATTACCCTGCGCAATTCCTTCGCGCGCCCGTTCGATTCCGCCATCGCCGCCGCACGAACCTGCTACGCATCGAAGCTAATCGGTCCCGACGAGGTCACCGAAAAGCAGCGCATCAATATCGGCGCCGGAACGTTTTATAGCGGCCACCACACCGTTTATCAGCACGCGCATTTTGAATTTGGCCTGGAAAATGTCAGCCGTCAGTTTGTGTGGTCGTTTCTTCACGCTCACCCCTTTTACAATTCCGAGCAGCAAAGCCAGCGGTACGTGCGCCTGGATCGCGCGCATGCCTACGTCCCGCCCCTTTCCCTGTTTTTCGATGAGGGCAGCAGGGAGATTTACGAGCAGGCCATCGCGCGTGCATGGGACTACTACCGCGAATTATCGACGCTGCTGGTTGCTGACGCGCGCGCGATTTTAAGCGGCATCTGGCATATCGGGCCGATGTCGCACCCCAAGCGTGCGCAAAAAATCGAGCGCTCCGCCGAAAAGCGCGCCATCGAAGTTGCGCGTTACGTCCTGCCGGTTGCCGCCTTCACCACCATGGTGCATACCGTTTCCGGCATCGTCCTGCACCGTCTATGGCGCATGAGCACCGCCTGTGACACGCCGAACGAAGCACGCGCGGTGATCGGCGCGATGGTTTCTCAAGTGAAGGAACTCGACGCACAGTTCTTCGATCGCTTCGGCACGGAACCAATGGAAGAACTCCCGGAATGGAGCGAGCATACAAAAGTTCATGCGAACGGGACAGCCCCTGCGGTCAACCAAAATGAAAAAGGTGGCGAAGCTTTTTCCCAAGAGTTCGACGCCAATCTCCGCGGTAAAACATCCAGACTGATCGATTATTCCGCCAATGCGCCGCGCGTGATCGCCCAGGCATATCGCGCGGTAGTGGGCCTAGCACAAGCACAATGCTCCGACGCCGAAGCCATCGATCGCCTCTTGAACCCGGCCAGAAATCTTTACCGCCTTGAAACGTTAAACGTGGGTGTGCACGCACCCATCATGCGTGCACTGCAACACGTTAATTACACTTTCGCCAAAAAAATCAGCCACACCGCGGACAGCCAGGACCAGCGCCACAGAATGGTTCCCGGCTCCCGTCCGCTCCTGACGCTCACGGACACTGCCGCGCCGGATTTCATCACGCCCATGCTGCTGCAGCAAAATCCCCGCGCGCGCGAAGTTTATGAACGTGCCATGCAGGACGCCTGGGATGCCAAAAATCGGTTGCTCGAGCGCGGCGTACCTGCCGAACTGGCCTTGTATCTTCTGCCGAATGCCAAGTCCATCCGCGTCGTGGAAACCGGATCGCTCCTGCATCTCCTGCATAAATGGACCATGCGTACCTGCTTTAACGCGCAGGAAGAAATTTATCAAGCGTCCATGGATGAAGTGGATCAATTACGCGAAGTGCATCCTGAATTAGCGCGCTATGTGGGACCGCCGTGTTATGTGCGCGCAGGCGTTACTACGCCAATCTGCACCGAAGGCTCGCACTTTTGCGGAATAAAAGTGTGGCTGGATTTTCCGAATATCGCCCGGCCGATTTAAAACTCCTCAACTACGCCAGTGCAGCGTCACCGGCCCGGACATCGGATGCACCATTGGCAATCCAGTGCGCCGCGATTCCAGCAAATTTGCCTTCAGCGCGAAATACCATTTCGCCGGACGGTCCGCATCGTCGATCAGCATCAAGCGCGGATTATATTTGAGTCCTTCCGCCTGCTGAATCATCGTTTCCTGGTCCTGCCGCAAAAATTTCTTCGCAAAGCTTCGGAAGACCGGCGCCACCAGCGGCATCCAGCGCACCAGGTTCCACGCCGCCACAAAATCGATGCGGCACAAATCCCGCCTGACCGGGGTCACCGTCGCGCGACTGGAAAACCACAAGTGCCCGCTGCGTATTTCTTCCAGTCGCATATTTGGCAAAACGAAATCGATCATCGTGGTGGTTGCTTCCCCGGAAAAATACCGCAGCAATTTATACGGCGCGCTGTTCGAAGACGGCTCATGCTTGCTCATCCGGAAACCATCGGGAATAGGTTCGAAGTGTTTTTCTTTTTCGTGAATGCTTCGCTGGCTGCGCCAGTACCACGATTGATGCACGAAGGGCCCATGCGCAGGATCCATCAGCCCGATGATTCCTTGATCCACATGCGAAGGAATTTCGCAGGAAATCCGCGTGATCTTGAATTTGTCGCTGAAGACCGGTAATGCCGGGGCTGCGGGAACGGTCACTGGCGTTCGCGAACCCGGAGCCGTCATGTGCACCCAGACATATCCATCGCGCTCTTCGCACGGATAATGTCCCGCAAAAATACGATCGACACGTAATTTGTCTTGGCTTGCAAGGGAAGGAATCTCCACGCACTGGCCACTGCACGCATCGAATTTCCAGCCGTGATAGCTGCACTCCACATGCTGCCCGTCAAACCGCCCGTAAGATAATGGGATCCCTCGATGTGGACAGGAATCTCGCATCGCGAAGGTTTTTCCTTCCGACGTGCGACCCAGCACCAGCGGCACTTCGAGCAACATGGCCTTCGCCAGCTTCCGGCCCGATATTGCTTCGCTGCGCAGCGCGGGATACCAGAAGTCCCACAGAAAGCCCGCGTCTGTGTCACGCGATCCCTCACGATCGGCCACAACGACCATTCGTGCTGTTTGTGCTGCTTCGCTCATGTTGGGCGAAATCCTAGTACACATCCACCTGTGTGGCAACGGCCGTCGGAGGGAACGTCGGCGAGGAAAGGAACATTTATCCTATTTTCGGTACTCTTAGTCCTCATTTATCATAGACTTAATCGCGTTCCTCGTCAGGTGTAGCCTCTTGACCAACATCGGGTAACTAACATACTTTTTTTCATGGGGTTCTGGGCGGACTAGTGCTAAGATTTGCCCAACTGACAGGCCCAAGTTGGAGCGGAAATTGCTCCTTTAAAGGCCGAGGTGTTAGATGTCCTCCTCTTCCTCTCAGTTCGGCCAAGTTCCCCGCAGAGCCCACGTGTCGCCGACCTACGCGCAAATGCCCCTTGTTCATACCCGGCGGATCTATGCCTTGCTGGTCCTGGCAGCGGGATTCTACGTAGCGATCGCCTTGTTATCGATGCCCCCCGGCCAAAGCGTTTTCGAGCCCATGGGTTCTGAAGAGGCCGCGCTAAACCCAATTTGGCCGCTTCCCGCCGATTTCGAAATTGGCGGCCAGCGCAAGATTTTCCCGTACTCAATCATCCCCGGTGGTGCGGAATCTCCCGAGGAATTGAAGAGTGCCGTTTCTACCGATCCCGTTGTGGCGAAACATTACGCCGATTTCAATCTTGCCAAAGTTCGCGCGGTCACTCTGGCCGCTCCACAGTTGATGTACGTTTCCTATCGCATCGGGAATAACGTCTTCTGGACGAAACACAAATTGGCGTTGCCCGAAGGCGAAAGAATGCTCACCGATGGCACCACCATGGCCAGAACGCGCTGCGGCAATCGCGTTTCTGCCGAACCCATCCGGCCGACTTCTGTTCAGGAACCGGAGTCCGCCGATTTTGGCGAACCCGAATTTGCGCAGACGCTTTCGACACCATATCTCGCGGCGTTTTCCGTGCCCGCGCCTGCTATTCCCGGCGTTGGAGCACCTGGCAATCCTGGTTCTAATTTAATTCCAGTCACTCCGTTCTTTCCTCTTCCAGGAGGAAGCAGCGGACACTCGAACACCCCACCCCCGGGCATAGGCGGCGGTGGCAATCCTCCTTCAGGAGGTGGTGGCGGCACTCCTCCCCCGGGAGGCGGCGGAACCCCACCCCCGGGAGGCGGTGGCGGCGGCAATCCTCCTCCAGGAGGCGGTGGTGGTGGCAATCCTCCTCCTATCGGTATTCCCGAACCCGGAACAGCCGGCTTAGTGCTGCTCTGTGTGTCTACTGTCTGGATAATGCGTCGCAGCCTGAAAGCATGCTAATCTTTACTTCGTGAACGCCACCTTCTATTAGCGACTCCTTAATTCCTCGGTTTCCGTACTTTCGTTCGTCTACACAACAAAATGATTTAGCCTGAGAGGATTTTCCATGGCCGTATTGACTCTGTCTGAAAAATTAGATCAGCTTGGCGCTCGCTACGACGAGCTGACCCAGCAGCTTTCCACGTCGGAAATCGTCTCCGATTCTGCTCACTTCCAGAAAGTCGCCAAGCAGCACGCCGAACTCGAACAGATCGTCGAAAAGCATCGCGAGTTTAAGCAAATCGAAAAAGACCTGGCCGGCGCGCACCAGATGATCACCGAAGCGGAAGATTCCGAAATGAAGCAGATGGCCTATGACGAAGAAAAGCAGCTTGTCGCGCGCAAACAGATTGTTGAGCGCGATCTGAAGCTTCTTCTTCTCCCTAAAGATCCCAACGACGAAAAGAGCGTCATCGTGGAAATTCGCGCGGGAACCGGCGGCGATGAAGCCGCGCTCTTCGCCGGCGAACTTTTTCGCATGTACTCACGCTACGCGGAAACGCTCGGCTGGAAAGTCGAAGTTCTTGAGAGCTCGCCGTCTTCTCTGGGAGGCTTGAAGGAGATCGTCGCCGCCATTCAGGGATACAAAGTCTATTCCAAGCTGAAATATGAAAGCGGCGTGCATCGCGTCCAGCGTGTTCCCGCCACAGAACAGCAGCTGTCTCTTATACACAT
>CAXMLS010000390.1:0-4752 GCA_964194235.1 uncultured bacterium
CCCCCGCCGTTATTGGCGGTGCACTTTATACCAACACGCCCGCACGTTGCGCCCGCGGCCATCGCGGAAAATGCCAACGCCAACAAGCCGGAAGTTCCGGTGATGGCGCCGCAACTAACGTCTGAAGAGACCTCGGCGGCTCAACAACAAATGACCTCAAGTCTAGGCCTCGCGGAAAGAAATCTGGCTCGTTCCCAGGGCCGGCGCCTGAATGCCACTCAGACCGATTTGGCCGCGAAAATAAAAGGGTTCATTGCCGATGCGCGTTCTGCGGGACGCGAGGGAGACTGGACGCGCGCGCGCAGCCTCGCCACGAAGGCCCAGGTTCTGTCGGAAGAGTTTGCCGCTTCGTTCTAAGGCGCTAAGAATTTTTTCCTGAAAAATATACGAATCCAAATAAATTTTCTACGTCCACTGAGCGCATTCGACCATTCCAGGTACGTCGAGCAGGCTCCTCCATGCGCTATCATTAAATTTATGCAAACGTTCGATGTCGCTATCGCGGGCGGTGGGTTAATCGCCGGCGCTATTGCGCTCGAATTGGCGCAGGCGGGATTGAACGTGGGAATTTTTGAGAGTGCTCAGCCGGGCGAGGGTGCGTCGTGGGCAGGTGCGGGGATTCTGTCCCCAGCACCAGAAAATGCGGGAATGATCCCGATGGTGGCGATCGGTTGCGCAAGTCTAAAGCTCTATCCGGAATTTGTGGCCGGCGTGGAAGAGTTATCAGGGCAAAACGTTGGTTATCGAGCCAAAGGGACGCTGGAAGCGCTTTTCATGCATGACGCACAAGCTGAACTTAGCACTATCGTCGCATTGCATCATGGGCTTGGTCTTAAAGCTGAACCGCTCAGTGCTGAGGATGCGCGTGAAATGGAACCCGCGTTGAGCGGTGAGTTGGACGCGGCCGTTTTGCGGCCGGACGAGGCCTCCGTCGATAATCGCGCGTTGACTAAGGCAGTGTTGGCTGCAGCCGAACGTAGCGGGGTGAAAATGTTGACGTCTAGCCGCGTGACGGCTATAGGCGCGGACAGTGGGCGCTGCACTGGCTTGATGATCGGCGATCAAAGAGTGGAAGCGGGATGGACCGTTATCGCGGCGGGTTGCCACTCGGCAGAAATCGGAGGAATACCGCGTTATGCACCCGTCCGTCCTGCCAAAGGGCAAATGATAGCGTTGCGCGCAAAAACCGCTACGTGCGAGCGGGTACTGTGGTCGGAGAAAGTTTATTTGGTGCCGAGGAATGACGGACGAATTCTGGCCGGCGCCACGGTCGAATATGTCGGGTTCGAAAAAACAGTGACGGCTGGCGGGGTACAAAAAATTCTGGCTGGGGCGATTGAACTTGCTCCCGCATTCGCCGATGCGCAATTGATCGAATCGTGGGCAGGCTTACGGCCGGACTCGCCGGATCACCTGCCGATCATCGGTCCAACCGATCTGGAAGGATTGCTCATCGCAACCGGACATTTCCGGAGTGGAATTCTACTTGCGCCGATTACTGCCCGCTTGATTCGCGAATGGATTACGAAGCAGAGTGTCAGCTTGGATTGGGAACGCTTCAGCCCGATGCGTTTCGCCGAAAGTAGCAGAGCGACGACTGTTCAGTAAAATTCCCGTTAGAAATATTGCGCCGAAAATAAAAAGTTTACGGCTCGCGCACCGGAGGCGGCGTGATTGGCGAAGAATGGCCGAGGTCGCTGAATTGAATTTGATTCCTTTCCAGGAACAAATCGTGCTCCAGGACGATGTCCAGAGTTGAACCGCGCGGTAACTGCGCTTCCGGTCCGCGCGTAAGAAGAACGGCTCCGAGGCCCGCGAGTCCGCCAATTCCCGCACCGATACCCGCTCCTTTTGCGCCGCCGGCGATTGCGCCGATGCCCGTTCCGGTGACGGTAGTGGTTGCAACCGTACCAGCGTCCTTACCCTTGCCGCCGGGGCCGGTGACTTTTCCTTCATTGTCGGTTGTTTCGTTGCCGCCACTGTCCGCGCTGCGCGGAGCACCGATCAAATTCACTGTGTAGCCATTTGGAAAAATTAAAGTATTCAAGCGCATGCGAAATTCACCGCGGCCCTTGATCCGGCCCGGGCGCTTGGAATCCAGTAGCTCTCCTCGAATGTACGAGCCGATAGGAATGACGATGCGATTGTTCTGGGTTATTGGAAATGAAGTGCGGAGGTAAACCGAATCGCCGACTTTGGCATTGCGCGTTGAAATGCCGTTCTCAAGGACCACGGCAACTCTGGTGCCTGCGGGTACGTTGATTCTTTCTCCGGTTGATCTGCGATGCGCTGCCTCTGCCGGAGAGGGATTGACGGCCGGCGGCGCAGACGTCTGCGGACCTTCGGGCTCCTGGGCAAATGCTTGGGGAACGTAGGACACCAAGCCGGTCAGTGCAAGGACACAAATGAATTTTGCCATCACCATGGCTTTAACGGGGATTCTTTTCATGAGCGCACCTCCCTTCTGCTTGATTCCGATGCGCTAGTTTGAACCGAGGATGTCCAAAATGCAGCCGAGAAATTATTTGTTGAACTGTCGGCACGACTGACTGCGAGGGTGGCGGGGCGATCACCCAATCGGGAGCCTATGCGGCAAATAGTCAGGTTTGGTTTGACCGCACAGCGAGTGCAGGCTACGCTGGCCTGCGGATGGGAGGGACGAATGGCAAAGCTGGCTCTAATTTATGGCATGCGTTTGCTGCCCGAGGACGACTTGGGAGAAGTCCGAGACGCGACGGTGGTACTGAAAAACGGACGCAGCGCGCGCGTCACCATGCACCTGATCGAAGGCAGCAAGGAAGAAATTGAAACCACGTTTCGCCAGTCGATCGAAGCGTTTTTTGAGATGTACCCGGAAATCTAGGATCGGAATTCCCGAAACTCAGAATCAGTCCTGCGGCTGTAAAGCTCCGGTACGCGCTAGCGGTTCCCGAAGTTCTCCGGATCGGCGTTGGGGTCGCCTAGCGAATCGTTGATCAGCACGGTGGATTGCCCCGTGAGCTCAAAGCGCTTGCGGCACTTATAGCAAGCCAGTAGATCGTCGAGGCGCACCATATAGGAACTGGCTTTCGCAAAACGTTTGCGGTCTTCTTCACCGGCGCCGCGCGGAAGCTCTTTTTTCTTGCGGCAAACTTTCCAGCGCACGGGAGCTTCGAATTCTCCGCGGCAACTAGGACAAACTAGCTTGACCTTCCGTACTTCTTCTTTTTCGTTGTAAAAAGAGCGTTCATCCATGGGTGTCGGCGGGAGGGCTCACCGCTTCGTTGATTGTAACAAATTCGAGGCCCAGGTCACGCCAGCGAGGAAGCCAGTAAGTCAGAACGGCCAGCGTGGTTTGGCGGTCACCGTTCAAAAAGCGGTGATCTCCGTCATGAAGGCACAGGATATCGCCGGTAAGAATAGAAGAGCGTTTGTTAGTAACCTGCGCCACCCGCGCGTGCTCGGCGATGGGCTGCATGCGTTCGATAAGCCATGATGCGGGTTTGGCGCGCCAGTCGCCCGGCAACAGCGTCCACATCACCGTACTGTGTTCGCCGGCTCTCGCCAAGGGAACCACCCAGGGATTGCGTATTCCCCATGGCGGCCGAAAACATCTAGGCTTTACGCCGGTAATTTCGGTCACCACGTCATCGCAATGCTGGATTTCCGATCGAATTTGGGATGGTGAGCGCCAGAAAAGATTCGCGTGCGTCTCCGTGTGGTTGCCGATCACGTGGCCACGGTCTGCGATCTCTCGCAGCAATCCTGAACATTCGCGCGCGAAACGCCCGATTACGAAAAAGGTCGCGCGCGCCTGGTACATTTCCAGGAGCTTCAGTAATTCCGGGGTCACGGCCGGATTCGGCCCGTCGTCAAAAGTGATGGCGAGTTTTCGCGGCGAATTTGTGCGGCAGATAGCTCTTCCAAAGAGTTCCGAGCGGGGGAAGGCCGCGCCGTAGCCGGTTACGGCAGCAGCGGAAAGCGCAACAGACGATGCGAGGAGCCAAGGATTCACGGAAGCATTGTCGCATGCTCAGAATACAGCGTGCGCGTTTTGCTTGCGTTTCGCTGGAGCTGAGCAAAAATTCAAGGTTGATTGCGAATCGCGGTCAGATCGATGCCTAACTGCTGACATTTCTTGTATAGGTGACTGCGCTCAAGACCTAGAGC
The DNA here is from genome assembly GCA_964194235.1 of uncultured bacterium. Taxonomy (GTDB): domain Bacteria; phylum Acidobacteriota; class Terriglobia; order Acidiferrales; family UBA7541; genus Acidiferrum. The sequence goes on from CAXMLS010000390.1 coordinate 4,150, forward strand.
ACGCGCCACGTTGGTCATATGAAAATTGTACCGGCGAATCTCGGCGAGCAAAGTTTCCTTCTCGAAGGATTCGGTGCGCTCCGCCAGCGTGCCATGCCCTCCTGATGACGATGCGCCAGTACTCCCGTCGGCAACACTGTTGATGGCAGCAGGCAGAATCATTCTGACATCCTCGGAGGTAATGGAGCCGTCTGCGGAGAGCAGGATCAAGCGCTCCACGACATTGCGCAATTCGCGAACATTTCCTGGCCAGTTATAGCGCCGCAATTCTTCGATGGTACTTTCTTCAAAGATCTTGTCTTTCCAGCCGTTTTGTTCCGCAACTTGCTTTGCGAAGTGTGTTACGAGAGCCGGAAAGTCTTCCGGGCGATCGCGCAAGGGCGGAAGCGCCAACGGGAAAACATAGATGCGATGGAAGAGGTCCTGGCGAAAAGTATTTTGTTTCACCAGATTTTCCAGATTGCGATGCGTGGCCACCAGCACGCGAACACTCACGCGTATAGGCTTGTCTCCACCCACGCGTTCCACTTCACCTTCTTCCAGCACGCGCAGCAGCTTGGCCTGCATAGCGACGGGCATATCGCCAATTTCATCCAGAAAAAG
>CAXMLS010000391.1:0-6305 GCA_964194235.1 uncultured bacterium
TCGCGGAGCGCCTGCGCAAACAGGCGGGCGTGCGCGTGGAGATGGTGGATGAGAGGCTGACCAGCTGGGAAGCCGAGCGATTGCTTGAAGAGCAAGGCGGAAGACCTATGGCCGCCGCCTCACCCGTGCGTACGGGGAAAGGCACGGATCAGATCATGCGCAAGAAAAAGGTCGCAGGTAAAATGACCGTGGACGCGATTGCCGCGGCCGTCATTCTGAAAGAGTATCTTGAGCGATAGCTTGTATGCGCCCGGCGCATCTAATAAACATCAAAGACGCGTGGAGACAAGACTGACGTGGGCAAATTTTTCCTTTTAATTTTAGTGGTGATCGCGATTGCGGGGGCATGGTTTTGGTATTGCGTGGAGCAGCCCTACCGGCGATTTCCCACTGAGGGGATTTTTGTGGATATCCCGCACGGCTCCTCCAGTCGCGGAGTTGCGCGCCTGCTGGAAAGAGAAGGGGTGGTGCGCAGCGCCATAGCGTTTGAAATTTATGCGCGGAAACATTCGCGGCGCTCGTTGCAAGCGGGAGAGTATTTTTTTGATCATGCGGCCACGGGCAGCGATGTTTTCTGGAAGCTGGCGAATGGCGACATTTATGAACAGCAGTTTACGGTGCGCGAAGGCGAAACGATGTTCGACATCGCGAGAGATCTGGAAGGAGGAAAGTTTATGCCTGCCAACGAATTCCTTCGCGCCGCCAAAGATCCCACGCTGCTTCACTCCTTTGCTCCGGGAGCCGCCACGTTGGAGGGATTTCTTTTCCCCGCCACTTATCACTTGTCGCGACATCCTACGGCGGCCGTTCTCACCACAGAAATGGTAAAGAAATTTAAAGAGGAATGGATCGTTGTCAGCGGCTCCAAGAACCGTGGCGATGGGGTCCCCGAGGAAACCCTTCTGACCTTTTCCGCCCTCGAACCGATAGTCACCCTCGCTTCGCTCGTGGAGCGCGAAACGCCCAAGGCCGAAGAACGCCCGCTGGTGGCTGGAGTATTCGAAAACCGATTACACAAGTCCATGCCTCTGCAGTGTGATCCTACGGTCATCTACGCGCTCGAACAGCAAGGAAAATACAAAGGCTCGCTAACCTCCGCGGATCTTCGCATCGCTTCGCCCTACAACACGTACGTTCACACCGGGTTGCCACCGGGCCCGATCGGCAATCCGGGGGAAGCTTCTCTTCGCGCGGCGTACCGGCCGGCGCAAACGGAATATTTATATTTTGTCGCGAACACGCAAGGCGGGCACTTCTTCAGCACAACGCTGACGGAGCACAATAATAATGTAATCAAATACCGGCGGCTCCTTTCGCAGGAGCAGGCGCAAACCGGACACAACCAAGGTGGCGCGAACCGATGAGCGAATCTACAACCACGAAAAAAATGCTGATACTAGAAACGGCGCGGAAAATCGGCGTGCAGAAGTGGACGCCTGCCGAAATTGACCAGCTCCGCAGGCGTTTAATCGCGGAGCATGGCGAGGCGGGAAAAACGGGGACGGAATATATTACCGAAGTGCTGGAAGACGCAGGACTGAAGCTGGAACTCACGCTGTCGGAAGAAGCGGAAGATCAGTACGAGGAAGAATTTGAGGATTTGCTGCATTTCAAAACGCTGCAGGACGCGGAGGTCAGCGTGATGCGCCTGGACGAATTATTGCGCAAATTCCGCGCGCAGGGGGAAATGGCGGCAGTCGAGCGCGTGCTGAACGTCGGGCGGCTGGGCAAGCGCCGCGCGGAGATGATCTCGCGAAATCACAAAGTGGAAGCGCCCAAGCGGGCGGAGAAAGAAGAAATTGCCAACTGGTTCCGCATCTGGCTGGAAACACCGGACGCATTTTTCGATTGGCTGGACGTTCGCAAACAATCTCCTGAATTTCAAAGTAAATTTCCTCAAGCGGAACTGGACGAATGAACGCCACGGGCAATACATTGGGAAGTGGCGCGTTGGACCTGCCTCCTTTTTCTCTCGACGTAGAGGCGCTGCATCTCGGCGAAGAAGTGAAAGCCGTCGGACTGGAGTTGTTGGAGACGGAGAGTCGCGAGCCGGTGCGCGGTAACCAGGCGGCGCAAATCTGGTCCGCCATCTTCCCCGGACTGGCAGGGGAAGATTTTTATGCCGTCGATTTCTTCAGCCATCTCGATCGGGTGCGCGAATTCTGCGATACCCATGAAATTCCGTTTCGCGAGGCAGCGGAGCGTTGCCTGGTGATTCCCAAACCGAATCAGGAACAACTCCTGGATATTTTTGGACGCTTCGCGGGAGAAACGTTTGGCCTGCGCGTTGGTGCGCAAGCGCGTGAGCCGGATGCCGCGCTCGAAGGCGATCTTTCGAAACGCGGGCTGGATGCTTATCAGGCGGCGTACAAACGCTACACTTTTTGCGCGGTGTGCGAGCCTGACGATGGGTGGGTAACACTTCTCAGCGAGACGCTGTGGCCAAGCGAAGTGATTCGCCGAGTGCGGCCGGGCCTGCAGCCCTTTGATGTACACATCGCGCGGCCAAATTGAACTCCATGCCAAAAAATAAAGTGCACACAGCATGAGGCGTCGCGGGTTTACTTGCGCCGCTCTAGCAACGCTGGCGCTGATTTGTTGCGGCTGCGGGAGCAGCGGACACGTCAGCGTCGTCAAAGCCACTCCGCCTGCGCAGAAACCGGTGGTTCGCGACGCTACTCGCGAGGAACTGCTGGAAAAATACAATGCTATCGCGCGCGGAGTGAACAGCCTGAACGCCACCGTGGAACTGAAGCCCATCGCCGGCTCCCGGTACAGCGGAATTATTGAGGAATATCACGAGGTCAAAGCTTTTCTGCTCGCAGAGCGGCCGGAAAATATCCGGGTAATCGGGCAGGCGCCGGTGATTGGCACCACCGTTTTCGATATGGCCAGCGATAGCGAAACTTTCCGCGTTTCCATTCCCTCTAAAAATAAATTTCTGGTTGGCCCCGTCGCGCTGGAGCGGGCAAGCGCCAAACCTATCGAAAATCTTCGCCCGCAACATTTACTGGAAGCGCTTTTGTGGCCGGAGATTCGGAAACAAGAGACGGCGTTATTTGAGGAATTCAACGATGAGGTCGCACGTTATTACGTGCTGACCGTTCTGCGCGGAGGCTACCAAACGGAAATTTTGCGAAAAATCTGGTTCGATCGGGCCGATCTTCAGGTTGCGCGCCTGCAGGCGTTCGGTCCCAAAGGCGTTTTACTTTCCGACATTCATTTTTCAAGCTGGCAACCGGTGGCCCCGCCGGCAAGTCTGTCAGGCACGCCTGAATCTTCCGTCGGCCCCAAGCTGGCCCAGGATTTCCCGCGCGCCATCCGCATTGAACGTCCGCATGACGATTACCGACTGGATTTGCAGGTCGTCAAAATCAGTTTGAACGATGGAATTCCTCCGGAACGGTTCAAGCTGGAAGCGCCAGCCGGTTCGGACCTGGTGCGCGTCGGCGAAAATTCCGAAGAGAAGCAGCCGCGACAGAACAAGCCATGATGGGCGAACTCATCGCGCGCAATCTGCTGCACCGGCCGATGCGCACGTTCATTGGTGTCATGGCGGTCGCCGTCGAAGTGGCGCTCGTCGTTCTAATCGTCGGGCTTACGTCGGGTCTGCTTACGGAAACTGCGAAACGCATTGAAGGTATCGGCGCGGACATTATGGTGCAGCCGCCGGCTGCCTCGGTTTTTCTGGGCTTCAGCGGTTCGCCGATGCCCATAAAAATTGCCGCGCGCCTGAAATCGCAAAAGTATGTGCAGTCGGTCGCGCCAGCCCTGCTGCAATTCAGTTCCACCGGCGGCGTAGACGTGGTTTACGGGATCGATCGCGATAGCTTTCATGCCGTGTCCGGCGGGTTTGTTTTTTTGCAGGGCCACGACATGCAGGGGCCGGACGATCTACTGGTCGACGATTGGGCCGCCAAAGCGAAAAACATCAAAGTTGGCGATACGTATAACCTCCTTAATCATGGCTGGCACGTGGCCGCGATTATCGAACACGGCAAGGGCGCGCGTCTTTTCGTTCCGCTGGCGACCTTGCAGGAACTCGTCGGCGCTCGCGACAAAGCTTCCATTTTCCTGCTGCGATGCACGCGCCCGGAGCACACCGAAGACGTGATGGAAGAAATCCGCCGTGTCCTGCCGGGATACACCATTCGTCCGCTCAAAGACTTTCTGTCGCTGATGACCGCGACGAACATTCCAGGCTTGCAGACTTTCATCCACGCGATGATCGGGTTGGCGGTCGCCATTGGATTGCTGGTGATTTTCCTGACCATGTACACCACGGTGATTGAGCGCACCCGCGATATCGGAGTACTGAAATCGCTGGGCGCGGACCGCTCGTTCATCATTCGCGCGCTCATCACCGAATCGGCGACGCTTTGCGTTTTCGGGATCGCGGCGGGTATCGGCCTCAGCTATCTGGTTCGCGCTGCGTTCCTGATGGGCTTCCCGACGCTGTCTATATTGATTACTCCTGCATGGGTGTTGCGCGCCGCCGGAATCGCTCTGGCGGGTGCAATACTTGGCGCCAGCTATCCGGCCTGGCTGGCCAGCCGCAAAGACGCCGTGGAGGCGTTGTCCTACGATTGATGTAGCGCAGAAATTGCCCCGCTAAATCACCCAGAAGACTGTAGCCGGGCGTACCTATCCTAGGCAGGCGTGGGAATGACGGATACAATACGTATCTACTGAAGGCGATTCTCAACAAAACCCTTGGAACCGATACTCAAGACCGAAAACCTTTGGAAGCTCTACCACGCGGGCAAAGTGGAAGTGCCGGCTTTGCGTGGGGTGAACTTTGCGGTGCAACCCGGAGAATCCGTGGCGGTGATGGGGCCATCGGGGTGCGGCAAGTCTTCGCTTCTTTACGTGATCGGCGGGATGGCCCAAGCTTCCAAAGGTAAAGTGCTGGTGGATGGGAATGAGTTGACCACCATGAGCGACGCGCAACGCACCAAGCTTCGTCGGCACAAAATTGGTTTCGTGTTTCAGCGTTTTAATTTGCTGCCAACGCTTTCCGCAAAGGGTAATATCGCCATTGCACAGTTTATCCATGGAGATGGATTCGATCCGCATCGCTTTGAAGTAGTCACGAAAATGCTTGGCCTGGCTGGGCGGCTGCACCACAAACCATCCGAATTATCGGGCGGCGAACAACAGCGAGTAGCCATCGCGCGCGCGCTGATCAACGAGCCAAAAATACTTCTGGCCGATGAACCAACCGGCAATCTGGATTCGAAAAATTCCGAAGTGGTGTTGCAGATGCTGCGCCAGCTCAACAAAGACCTGGGTCAAACGATTGTGATGATCACGCACAATCCCGAGGCGGTCGTTTATTTCGATCGCGTCGTGCATATGCGTGACGGCATTATCGTGGACGGCATTCCGGCGGATTAAATGACCAGCCTGGGACAAATTCTTTCGCGGACATTTTTCTGGTCTTACGAACGGGGCATGTGGCAATACGATGTGGCCGTGGTGTTGATCCTGGTGTTTGTTTTACTGACACCACGCAGCTGGTTTCACGACCAACCAGCGAGTGGCGTGCCTGCGGGGCCCGGCCAGGTCCTGCTCGTCGCGCAGGGGGGCAATCACCAGACGTATCGCGTCGACACGCGCGTGCTTGCGCCGCCCACCAAGCTAGCATTGCAAAACGATCTTCACAACGCGCTCAAAGAAGCTCTCCCGGAGCTGCACAAAGGAAATTTTTCAATTCTAAAAATTGAGCCGGAGCGCGACGAACAGGGTACGGTCATCGCGTATCAGGTGGAAATCAAGCACTGACCGGACGCAGTCAACCTCCACGGCAGATCATTTCCAATTGTAACCACGCAACTTCTGGGCGCATCTCTTTGCTATGCTAGGACTTCTGGATAAACCGCAGGCGGGTGTGCACATTCCTAGAGGCCGCAATTGAAACGTTTTTCTCTGCTAGCCATTTTTTTATTGATTTTCAGTGCGGCCGGCTCGCTTGCCGCTGGCGGCGAGAACTCCGCCTGGACCACTGACAGTGTTCTGGCCATGATGGACAAATCGGCCCAGGACTTCCACACGCTTACCGCCGACATCGAACATATTAAGTACACCGACGTGGTGAAGGATACCTCAACGGAATCCGGCAAAATCTTTGTTCGTCGCGACGAAAAGATGCGCATCGAGTTCCTGCGGCCGGACCCGCGAACCATTCTGCGCAACGGCGATTCCCTGTTCGTCTTCACGCCGAAGATCAATCGCGTGGAAGAATACGATCTCGGCAAAAACCGCGAGATGGTCGATCAATATGTGCCTGTCTCTTATACACATCT
>CAXMLS010000392.1:0-2153 GCA_964194235.1 uncultured bacterium
GTGGAGGTTCGAGTCCTCTCGACCGCACCACTTATTCCTGAACCGAAAGTTTCATAGATTTGAACCACGCCTCGCCCTCCGGTTTAATTATCGAATCTCCCCCTTGTTCCATTTCAATAGAGCGAGCAAAATTGTATCCATCGGATTATCAATCGAGGGCCCCGTGGCAAGTACGCCGATTGTTGATGACATTGAGCTGATTATCGAGAATGTTGGGGGAAGTGGTGGCACCAAGCCACCTTCACCCGCGAATGGCGGCGGCGACGAGGGCAGGCGCAGGCCCTGGGGCCCCACTTCGCCTCGGCGTTACTATACCGGCGTCGCACTGGGAATTGTTTCCATCCTGATGTTTTTCATGGCGCTCGCCAGCGCCTACGTTGTGCGAAAGGGATCCAGTGGCGCTGAGTGGACGGTTTTTCACTTTCCTGCGCTTATCTGGCTGAACACCGCGATACTTTTGGCCAGCAGTCTCACCATGGAAATCGCGCGCCGGCGGCTGTCCGCGCCACGACTGTCCGCATTTCGCGCCTGGTGGTCCCTAACCACAGTTTTGGGAATACTTTTTCTGGCAGGACAAATTGTCGTTTGGAGGCAGTTGTGGGAACAAGGCGTTTACATGGCCACCAACCCCGCCAGCAGCTTCTTTTATATTTTTACCGGCGCTCACGCCATCCATGTGTTGGGCGGGGTGGGAGCGTTGCTTTTCGTTTCCTTCCGCAATTTCGAACGAGCCAGAGTGTCGCGAGTTACCGCCGTTGGAGTGACTTCGTATTACTGGCACTTCCTTGATGCCTTGTGGGTGTTCCTGGCGGTCATGCTTTATCTCGGGAAATAACGACTCAAATAACGCTCAGCCAATCGATGCGTGAACGCCAGTCGTGTTAACCTTCGCCGAATGTTTGCCAAGCGTACGAATTGGAATCTCGACCGCAACCAGCTAAGCGAAGCGCTAGAGAAGTACCGCGCGTCCGGCAAATCTCTGATCGATCTGACGCGCTCCAATCCCACTGAGTGCGGTTTTCGTTTCGCCGAACAGCAAATCCTCAACGCGCTGTGCAATCCCGCGGCCCTGCATTACGAGCCAAATCCACAGGGCCTCGCAAACGCCCGCGAAGCCGTGGCGGAATATTACCTGGCGCTTCACTCGCAAATCTCCGTCGATGATATTTTCCTGACCACCAGCACCAGCGAAGCATACTCCTTCTTGTTCCGCATGCTTTGTGATCCCGGAGATGAGTTGCTGATCCCCCAGCCGGGCTATCCACTTTTCGAGTTCCTGGCAGCTATTCAGGATGTGACGCTGGTACGCTACCCGCTAATTTATGACTACGGATGGCAGATTGATTTCCACGCTCTGCAGAAAAGTATCACACCGCGCACGCGTGGTTTGATAGTCGTTCATCCCAATAATCCAACTGGCCATTTCTGCAAACCCGAGGAAATGAAACAACTGAACGACACCTGCGCGTCACGCGGGATAGCGATTATTGCCGACGAAGTATTTCTCGATTTCTCTTTGAGCATCGGCACGCCAGAATCTTTTGCGTCGAATAAAGGCGCTTTGACCTTCACGATGAGCGGGCTCTCCAAAATCGCCGGATTGCCGCAGATGAAAGTCGCGTGGTTAATCGCGTCAGGCCCGGAAGCCCTCAAAAAAGACGCGGTCTCCAGGTTGGAACTAATCGCGGACACCTATCTTTCCATGAGCGCCCCGGTCCAACTGGCCTTAGCTGCATTTCTGGAACAGCGGCACTCTTTTCGTAAGCAATGGCTGACGCGAGTTCAAGCCAATCTTGCGCGACTTGACGCGCTGCTCGCCGCTCAAACACTGTGCAGTCGCTTAATTATGGAAGGCGGCTGGTACGTGGCGTTGAAGGTCCCAGCTACCGGTACCGACGACGAGCTCGCGCTGGAGCTATTAAAGACCTGTGGAGTTTACATCCATCCCGGACATTTTTACGATTTTCCGGCGAGCGGCTACCTGGTGATCAGCATGATAACGCCGGAACCCGAATTTGCCTCAGGTATCGAAGCCTTGCTCGCCACAGTTCAAACCCGCCGCGGCCGCCGGGAAACTACCCAAGGCCCTTGAGGTGCGCAAGCCGGAAGGGCGATCCCAGATGTTCCCTTAGGTCGATCCAATGCTGCTCGGG
>CAXMLS010000393.1:0-5000 GCA_964194235.1 uncultured bacterium
ATGTGTATAAGAGACAGCCCCATATCTCATAACATTGCAATCTGCCATGTCTTCCTTCACCATCCTCGACGTCAACTGGAATGGCCGTCCGCGCTCCATCGCCGCCGCTCTTCTCGCAGCCAACGACGGGCACCCCGCCATCATCGATCCCGGTCCCGCCTCCACGCTCGAAACTCTCCGCGCGCAATTGCTTTCCCACGGCGTAAAACTTTCCGATCTCGAATCGATCCTGCTCACGCACATCCACCTCGATCACGCCGGAGCCACCGGCGCGCTGCTGCGCGAAAATCCTCGGCTCCGCGTTTACGTTCACAGCAAAGGCGCAACGCATCTCGCCGATCCCACAAAGCTCCTTTCCAGCGCTGGACGCCTCTGGGGCGACGACCTGCCGCGCCTCTTCGGTGAAACCCTCCCCGTCCCCGCGCAAAATATTCGTATCCTCGACGGCGGAGAAACTCTGGCCATCGGTCAACAAAAACTCGACGTCCTTTACACCCCCGGCCACGCTTCTCACCACGTTACGTTTTTCGATACGCGCGCAGGGGTCGCCTTTGCCGGAGACACCGCCGGAATTCGCATTGAAAACGGACCGTACATCATGCCCGCAACTCCTCCGCCCGATATTGACCTCGCGCTCTGGGATAATTCCTTCAACGCCATCTTGGATCGTCGTCCCGAAAAACTTTTTCTCACACACTTCGGCCTCTCCCACAATCCCGCCGAGCACATCGCCGAGTTTCAGCAACGCCTTCATCACTGGGCCAGCATCACCGAAGAAATCCTACGTCTCGCGCAAACCGACTCGCTGCAATCGGGTTCCCCGCGAGATGACTCCGCCGCACTCCTATCTTTCCTCACCGAAACCCGCGCCGAAATGTCCCAGTATTTGCCTACCGCCGATGTCGAGCAGTATTCCTTCACCGCCGGCCTCCCACTTTCCTTCCTGGGTCTCGCCCGGCACATCCGCAAACGCTCAAACCTCTAACGTGTCCCGCGTGGAGTGACCTCTTTTTTTTATTTTTACCTCATGCTGAAGCTTCATCATTTTTTCAAACCTTCGCGCTCTTGGGTGACCCACACGCCGCTCATCCGACCGAATGCGGAGGCTTTTCTTCTTGGCTTTTGCGAAGAAGTCGGTTGGCGCAGCTTGCCCAGCTTCTTTTTTTCAGGAATTATTTCAGCGGGATAAACGCGTGGTGTTCAGAGAGCTTAACGGCTTGAATCAGGGCGGTGTTTTTTAAGCGGTTGTTCTGTTACTGGAAACGTCATCATCCGGCGGCGTTTCCGTCCCGGTCTTGGGCGTTTCAGCGTGTTCCGACTCTCTCGCAACAGCTCCCGCATCTGGGACCGTTCCCGCGACGGCCGACCCTTCAGATGTTGCAGGGGCTTCCACCTTCGCCGGAATTTCCACTGCCGCCGTTGTTGCCCCCGGCTCCCCCGCCTCCGCCAGCGCTTCCAATCTTCCTGTCAACGCCTCTACTAGTAAATCCACCAATTTCTTTGCCCCACTGCCTTCCGGATCCTTATCCGGATTGTACTGCGCCACATCCAGCCCCAGCAGATTCGGATTCTTCGCGAATTCCATCAGCGCAGCGCGCACATCCGCAAACGCCAATCCCCCGCTGCCGGGAACATTCACGCTCGGAAATTCTTCATTTGAGATCACGTCGATATCTAGATGCAGCACCACCTGCCGCGCATCCGCGTGCATCTGCGCAAACGTTACTCGTGCAGCCTCTGCCGCTCCGCGCCGCTGCACGTCAGCCGCGGAAACATGCCGCACTGCGGACTTGTCCAGAAATTCCTGCTCCGGGGCATCTACGCGCTCCAACCCAAACAGCGTCACGTCCGGTTCGCGCACCAGCGGCGGCTCGCCCGAGAAACGCACCAGCTCCGGCGCGCCTTTTCCAATGATGTGCGCCACCACCATCCCGTCGATGCGGCCCGACGGCGTCGTCGCCGGAGTATTTAAATCCGCGTCGCGATCAAACCACAGCAAACTGATCCGCTTGTAATATCTTCGCGCGCCGGTCAACAGCCCGATGACCTGTGCGCAATCTCCGCCAAGCACTAAAACCAGTGCGCCGCTTTTGATCGCCACTTCCGCGTGCAATTTCAAATCGTTCAGCCCGGCCACAATCGCCGGCAAATTCCGCGCCCGCCGGTGCTCGTCATCGTCCGCAAATAAACGCGGCACACAGTCTCCATAGTCCACGACTTCAAATCCAGCCGCTCGGAGGCGCTCTACAAGCCCCGCAGCACGCAATGCTGCCGGTGCTTTTTCGCTCCCTCCCAAAAATGCGGCAGCGCTCGACGGCGCGCCAATCAAGGCAATCTTCTTCGGCAGACGGATGATTTTCACCGCCAAGTTAGCTCCTTGCTGTTTTCCCAGGATCTGCGAATCTAGCTGCTTTAAATTGCACGCTGCTGGTCGTCGTGCGTTATTCCAGTGCTTTCATTTCTACTGCGCCTGCCTTTTACCTGCGCGGCGCGGCCGCAATCGTCGCCAATTCCGGTGGCAGAGTGAACCGCACGTCCTCGCGAATCAAATCCAGGTCGCGTTGATCGGTAAATCCAAATTCCGCCAGGCGCTGGCTTACTTGTTCCACCAGCACTTCCGGCGCCGAAGCTCCCGCCGTCAAACCGACCCGCGCCACACCTTCGAGCCAGCCGACATCGATGTCCGCTGCTGAATCGATCAACTGCGCTCGCACGCCGCTGCGCTGCGCCACTTCCACCAGCCGGTTGGAGTTCGAGCTGTTCGGCGAACCCACCACCAAAATGAAATCTACATCTTTCGCAACCTGCTCCACAGCTTCCTGGCGATTCTGCGTCGCATAACAAATATCGTCGCTCGCCGGCCCTTTAATTAGCGGAAACTTTTGCCGCAAGCGCGCCACAATTTCCTGCGTGTCGTAAAGACTCAGCGTCGTCTGCGTCAAAAACGAAAGCTTGTCTGGCTCGTCCACTTCCAGCAGATCCACGGCGGCCACCGAATCGACCACAATCGTCCGGTCCGGAGCCTCGCCCGAAGTCCCCACAATTTCCTGGTGATCGCGGTGCCCGATTAAAATAATCGTGCGCTTCTCTCGCGCGAATTTCAGCGCCTCCAGATGCACCTTGGTCACCAGCGGGCACGTTGCGTCGATCACCTTCAGTGACCGCGATTTCGCCTCTTCCCGTACCGTCGGTGGCACTCCATGCGCGCTGAATACCAGCACCGCGCCATGCGGCACATCTTCAATCAACTCCACGAAAATCGCTCCGCGTCGCCGCAACTGCTCCACAACATAGGTGTTATGGACAATTTCGTGATGCACATAAACGGGCGCGCCATACGCCTCCAGCGCCAGTTCCACGATGTCCACCGCGCGCACCACGCCCGCGCAGAATCCCCTTGGCCTGACGCGCAGCAGCACTTTTCCGCCAGTCACACTCGCCTTATTTCCATTGGTTGCAGTCGCCATCGTTTTCCTAAACTAAAGATTTCCGAAGACTCTATCATACCTCACCGCTGGCCCTGCCCGCATCCGTTTCCCACCCACGAATGAATACTAAACAACTTCCGGAATACGCCGTCCATCGTCGGCAAATTACGGCGAGGGCCAATGATGTACTCTGATTTTGCGAGTCTAGGACACGGCCGAGTGGCAGCACGATGAGTCACAGGAGATAAGCATGAACACGCCAAAGATCGCCGCACGGTTTCTCCGTGTTGTAGGAGGATTGCTGGTCGCTCTAGGCTTGGTGCACATCGCGGCTACGCCACATATTCCAGATCTGCTCGGCGGTTGTCCGTCTGTTGTGTTCGCGCGGGCCGTGGGCCCGACGCTTCTCAATCATGTGCTGGTAGGAATGCTCCTAATTCCGCTTGGCTATACTACGTGGCTCGCGGCGGCAGCACGTGTACGTGGGGAACCGTGGGCAATTCGGGTACTCATCCTAAACACGACGGTTGTGCTCACTCTCCCTCTGTCAATCGTCGTTTTCATGCGTCGCGCAGAGTTCTATACCGCTCCTCTGTTCGTCACTGGTGCAGGGTTGGTGGCGATTATCTCGTTGATGATGATTGGGGCCACGTTCTTGCTCATGCGGAAGCAAGGGATGCAATGACGGCCAATGCTATGGGCAACACATACTTGTAGTGAATCTGCAAAACTGTTGGCGGAGAAGGCCAGTCAGGCACCCCCGATACTGACGCGTGCAAGCGTAAGACATCCCGCTTTTGGCAGCGTTGCCCCTATCACCATAAGCCGCATAGTTACCCCCACTCCCTTGTTAACTTTGATTTGAGAGCCCGCTCCGGCCGGCGTCGGCTCGTTGCACTTACCCTTGCCCTCTGCTTTGACGTCGAACGGCCGCCAACGAAATCGACACGTACAATATCTTTTTAAGAAGTATTTGTTAAGGATTCGCGGAACCAGCCGACATGTGTTGAAGAAATCTCTCCTCCTGCAGCCTCGTCTAGCCCGCCAAGAAGCAAAGCAGGGGGCAAACGGATGCAACAATTTGCAGTAAATTCAGCAGACCCTCCAAACATTCACAACACGCCGCCGCAAACTGCCCATCCGCCAACATAACCGGACGCAGTACCTCTAATACCACCCATGTGGCGGCGTCCAGAAAATTGAATTCTTGTCCCATCACCCCAGCGAGCCAGGAAATCAAAATGACAACCACAAATCCGGCGGTGACCGCTCCCACGATAGGTTTGTAGGTCCGAGGATCTGCATACAGCCGCGTCACTCCCACCTCCTGTGTCCCGTTTTTTCTGGCTCTACCTACACGTCGAACCAGCAGGCACAGAATCGACAACATCCGGGATTTTGTTTAGGAGTTATTTTCAATCGCAAGGACCATGGCCAATTCCGTCTCAACCCTCATGCGCTAAACGAAGTCAGAGTTCTTGGCCCTGGGTTCGAATGCTCAAGTCATTCGAATGCACATCTCATTCGAACAAATTCTTCATGTATTACTTTAATTGTCGGCATGCCGACAAT
>CAXMLS010000394.1:0-2323 GCA_964194235.1 uncultured bacterium
GATGTGTATAAGAGACAGGTCCAGGCAAAATCGGCGGGCGAAAGAATCGCGCGATACGCGCCGATTTTTACTACGGCACTTTTGTCGTCGCTCGAAAGCACCAGTCCAGTGGAGTAACTTCCCTTCTCGATCGCATGGCGCCAGTCGTCGTCTTCATAACTGCCTAGGCTCCCGAGATTGTCACGCAGTACGTTCGGCAATTTGCCGCGCCACCCGTGGCGCCTTTCGTAGCTGTGCAGGCCATCGCGGATGGACTGATTGGCGGCGCGCTGCATGGCGATATTCAGCGTGGTGTAGACACGCAAGCCGCGCTCGTGGACGGCTTCGGTGCCGTAGGTGGATTCCAGATATTTGCGAATTTCCTCGAAGAAGTATGGCGCCAGGTCGTTGCGCGGATACTGGATGTGCAGGCCAAGCGGCGTTTTGCGGGCGGCGGCTTCTTCCGCGGAAGTGATCTTCCCTTCTTCATCCATGCGATGAAGTACGAGATTACGGCGCGCCAGCGCGGCGGCGGGATTATTCAGCGGAGAAAATTTCGGGCCGTTTACCATCCCGGCCAGAAGAGCGGCTTCCTGCAGTTTTAGATCGGTGACCGGCTTGCCAAAATAAAATTGCGCGGCGGCGGCAAAACCGTAATTACCATGGGCCAAATACACCTGATTGGAATACATGCTGAAAATTTGCGGCTTGGTATAGCGGCGCTCGATTTGCAGTGCGAGAAGCATTTCCTGCATCTTGCGGCGGAATGAGCGGTCGCTGCGGTCCAGAAAAAGATTGCCGGCGAGTTGCATGGTGATGGTGCTGGCGCCGCCGGTGATGCGATGCTTCCAGACATTTCGGAACGCTGCGCCGGCAATGCGTGGAAAGTCGATGCCCCAGTGATCTTCGAAGTGCTGGTCCTCGATGGCGGTGACGGCGTTGAAGAGCACCCTGGGCGCTTGCTCATAGGTCATCAGGATGCGGCGCTGCAGCGCGAAACTGCCGACCATCTGGCCGTCGTCGGCGTAAATTTCCGTAACGACTGTGGGGCGATACGTTTCGAGCGCGCGAATTTCGGGCAAGTCGCTGGCATATACGAAAAGTAAGCCGGATGCCGCGCCCAAAGCGATGGATAACATCAGCAGAAAAGCGAGGGCCACGCGGTCGATCAGCTTCCAGCCACGCAAACGCAAGGTGATGGGAGGCAAACTCAGCATTCGCAAGAAAGTTTAGCGCACATGCAAGTTGTTGCGGAGAGGTGAAGGCGGAAGCAGTTTCCACGTTGAAACCAGAATTTCGATGCGCATATTTTTACGAGCGAAATTAGGAGTTGGCGATGGTCGAGGATTCAGGCTTGGTAGTGGACGCCCAGGGATGCGGACGGCGGGCTTCAATGTATGCAAAAACGGTCATGACGATGGCCAGTGCGGCGAGCAGACCATCGCGAATGACGGTTTTTACCGTGAGCGGCTCGGGATTGGCGAAGCAGCCGCAATTGATTTGCAGCCCTAAAGAATAGGAACGCACCACGGCAGCGAAAAAACCAAGGATGATCAGGCTTGTCAGCGTGGCCCAGATGCGCAATTCCCATCCAATAATCAGCAGCAGGCCGAGTGCGATCTCCGCAAAGGGCAAGGTGTGGGCAACGAAATTTACGGCTCCGGGAGGGAGCAATTGGTAGGAATCCACCTGCAGGGCGAACAGCGAAAGGGCAATGCCGATCGGGGGACGCGGATGCATGGTGGGCAATACAATTTTCGCGTAGCCGGCGTAAATAAAAATCCCGCCGAGCAATAACCTGCCGATCCACATAACCGCGCGACGATAATTGAGTGGGCTTGATTGCATCACAGGCCGTACATCATACCAGCCGTTTCTTTACGGACGGTCATTTACAACAGTGTGAGCGGATCTCGAGATGAAGACTTATTTCTGGCTGAGCAACTGGTCCAGGAACTGGTGAAATACCGCGTAGCTTTGCACGCCAACCACGGGATACGTCTGTCCGTTGGAATGGACGATGGACGTCGGAGTCTGGTTTACATTGTACATGCGCCCGAGCGCGACGTCTTTCTCGATGATGACATCGAGTGAGCCGCCTTTTACGAGTGCGCGGACTTTAGCCATTTCGGCCGGCGACAACACGGCTGCGACGGTGCCATCCACATCTCCGCTCTGTTCCCACTTTTCCTGGTTCTGAAACAGCGCCGATTCCACTTGTTCCGACTTTCCCAAATGCGCGGCGGCGCGCGCGTAGGCGGCGGCGACCTTGGAGTGCGCGTGCATGGGAAGAGGAAAATCGCGATGTATAAGGTAGACCTTACCCTGTCTCTTATACACATCT
>CAXMLS010000395.1:0-4662 GCA_964194235.1 uncultured bacterium
GATGTGTATAAGAGACAGCAGTAAACCTTACTCCGGTTGCTTTGCCTGCAAAGTACCACGCCGTAGCGCGCGCTCTTTCATCAGCGCAAAAAACACCGGCACTAGAATCAGCACATGAATGGTCGAAGTAATCATTCCGCCCACGATGGGAGCGGCGATTGGTTTCATAACATCCGAACCAACTCCCGTTTCCCATAAAATCGGGATCAGGCTGGCTAGAACCACGCAAACCGTCATCAGTTTCGGTCTGAGGCGTTGCACGGCGCCTTCGATTACCGCCGCTTCAATGTCCTCGTGCCTCACCGGGGTACCGGTTTTTATCCGGTGATCCAAAGCTTCGTGGAGGTACACGACCATCACGACGCCAGTTTCAACGGCAATCCCGAACAGCGCGATGTAGCCCACCCACACGGCTACGCTGAAGTTGTAGCCCAGCAGCCACTGAAGTATCAGTCCTCCCGTCAGCGCATAAATAGTAGGGAAAATCAGCACCGCGGCCTCCGTGACGGAGTGAAAAACCATATACAGAAGTAAGAAGATGACAAAGAGGACGATCGGTAGAATTAACTTCAGCCGCTCCTTTGCCCGCAACTCAAATTCGTATTCACCAGACCACTTGTAGGTAAAGCCGGAGGGCAGAGCAAGTTTTTGCTTCAGCAAGTCGCTTGCCCGTCGCACAAAACTCCCGTAATTGTTTGTGTTCAGGTCGATATACACGTATCCGGTCAGCGCGCCGTCTTCATCGCGGATCATCGAAGGACCACGTGAAAAAGAAATCTTCGCCACTTCCGAGATGGGAATCTGTGCGCCACTGGGTGTGGCAATCAACACGCGTCGCAGCTCCTCGACATTATCCCGAAAGTCGCGGCTGTAGCGGACATTGATGGGATATCGCTCGCGGCCCTCGACGTTCTCCGCGACCATGCCGCCGCCGATTCCCGAAGTAACCGTCTGTTGCACATCGGCAACCGTCAACCCGTAACGTGCTGCCTGCCCGCGATTCACTTCGATATTCAGATAAAAGCCTTGCGAAACGCGTTCGGCAAATATCGATCGCATCTCAGGAATCGCCGCAAGGATCTGTTGCACCTGCGCGCCAACCTGTTGGATGCCCTCTAGATTCGGTCCCTGAATCTTCAGGCCAAGTGGCGTCTTGATCCCGGTCAGCTCCATATCCAGCCGGTTTTCTACCGGCATCGTCCACGTGTTAGACAATCCGGGAAATTGCAGTTTCGTGTCCATTTCCTGAATGAGTTTTTCGTAAGTCATTCCAGCGCGCCACTCGCCGCGTGGCTTGAGCATGATCGTCGTGTCATACATATCGAGCGGAGCGTTATCTGTCGCGCTGTCCGATCGCCCGATGGAGCCGAAGACCGTTTCGACTTCGGGGAACGTGCGAATGATTTTGTCCTGCTCCTGGAGCAATTGCGACGCCTGCCCGATGGAAATCCCAGGCAACGCGGTGGGCATGTACAACGCCGAACCCTCAAACAGCGGCGGCATAAATTGACTGCCGATATGCAGCGCGAGTGGAAGCGTGACGACCAGAAATATCAGATTCAGCAGCAGCGTAGTTTTGCGGAAGCGCAGGCACAGGCGCAGAACTGGCAGGTACAGAGCCTGCGTGATTCTTGAAATCGGATTCCGAGATTCGGGTGTCAGCCGTCCGCGAATAAACAAAATCATAAGCACCGGCACGAGCGTGATGGCCAGGATGGAGGAGAAGCCCACCGCCAGTGTTTTCGTCCACGCCAGGGGACGAAACATGCGGCCTTCCTGTGCTTCAAGCAAGAACACCGGCAGGAACGAAACAACTATGATCACCAGCGAAAAGAAAATAGCCGGGCCAATTTGTTTCGCGGAATCCAAAAGAATTCTTCGTCTCAGCGGCTCGGGAAGAGTCTCCGATTCAGTGGACTGTCGCTCGGAAAGTTGCCGGTAGCCGTTTTCCACCATCACGATTGCCGCGTCCACCAGAACTCCAATCGCCAAAGCCAGCCCGCCGAGCGACATGATGTTCGAAGTCACATGCAGGTAATACATCGGGATGAACGACGCAAGCACCGCGATGGGCAGCGTCAGTATCGGTATCAATGCCGAACGAAAGTGGAAGAGGAAGATAACAATGACCACGCTCACGATGAGCGCTTCTTCCAGCAACACCCGCTGCAAAGTTTCAATCGATGCGTGAATTAGTCCCGAGCGGTCATATCCGGAAACCACCTCGACACCCGGCGGTAGCGATGGTTTGATTTCCGAAAGCTTCTGCTTGACCCCGTTGATGACCTTGAGCGCATTCATTCCGTCGCGCATCACGACAATTCCACCAACGGTTTCGCCTTCGCCTTGCCATTCGGCAACACCCTCCCGGATGTCCGGCCCAAATGTAACCGTCCCTAAATCGCGAATGAGGACCGGAGTGCCATTCTTGGTTACGACCGCGACAGTCTCCAGATCGCTCAGAGAATGCAGATAGCCCAGCCCGCGAATCATGTATTCGGCCCCGCCCATTTCCAGCAGTCGTCCGCCAACTTCATTGGTACTCGCTCGAACTTTCTCAATAACCGTCGAGAGCGGGATTCCGTACGCGCGCAACTTGTCGGGGTCGACGTTCACCTGATACTGGCGGACGAATCCGCCGATGGTGGCTACCTCCGCCACTCCTGGAACCGTTTCAAGTTGGTAGCGCAGATACCAGTCTTGAAGACTTCGCAAATCGGCTAGACTGCGACGGTGGCTGCGGTCTACAAGAGCGTATTCAAAGACCCAGCCTGCTCCCGTTGCATCTGGCCCAATCGCCGGATGAACATCCGCGGGCAAACGCCCGGTGATTTGTTGCATGTACTCCAGAACCCGCGACCTCGCCCAGTACAGATCGGTAGTGTCTTCGAACACCACGAAGACGTAGGAATCCCCAAACATGGTCTGTGCTCGCACCGCTTTGACATGCGGTGCAGCAAGTAGCGTTGTGACGATGGGGTACGTGACCTGGTCTTCGATAATGCTGGGAGGCTGGCCCGCCCACGGCGTGTGAATGATTACTTCCACGTCGGAAATATCTGGCAACGCATCTAGAGGGATCTGACGCAACGCCCAGATTCCTGTTATCACCAGCAGTAGCGTTCCCGTGAAAACTAGAAATCGATTTCCGGCGCACCAATCAATCCAACGAGAGATCACGTTACATCCCTCCGGTGGCGTTGATGCTCAATTGCTTGCTGACAATAAGTTGTCCACCCTTTTTCGCCGCGATCGTGACTTGCCACGTTCCGCCGCTGTCGAGGTGCCCCGAACCCAGATAAACACCATTGCCCTTGTCGCTCAGAGTCACCGGCATCCGCATCGCCGCCATTCCCATTGCAGGCATCGCCGGCATAAAAAACGTCACGCTGACATCCGCCCCGGAAATGGCCGCGCCACTTGCCTCCGTTAGTTTCACGCGGAAGAGGTTGTCGCCTTTGCGCGGCGGACTCGGTTCTGAGCTCAGTTCCACATTTCCCTGTGCCGCGTTCATCGCCGGCGCCCCGCCCGCGCCGGGGGGAGGCGGGACGAAAGAACCGAGTGCCTCCTGCAGCTGGCTTTCAGAGTCGATCAGAAAATTTGCGGAGGTAACAATTTCTTCGCCCGCTTTTAATCCTTTCAGCACGATGAAATCGTCACCCACACGCGCTCCCAACTGCACTTCTCGCGGTTCGAGATACCCGTCTCTGCGCTCCACAAAAACAATCTCGCGAGTTCCGGACTGCAGCACGCCTGATGCGGGGATTACCAGTTGCCACCCCATCGGAATCTTTAAGTTCACATTGACGAACATGCCGGGTTTGAGCTGCACGCCCGGATTGGAAAAAACCACGCGCACTTTGGCCGTCCGCGTTTCCATATCCACTTGCGGATAAATGAAGTCCACGCGACCGGTAAACGTCCGCTCCCCGAAGGTACTCACCGTGAGCGTTGCGGGAGCGCCGATTTTTATGCGCGCAAGATCGTTTTGAAACACCTGCGCCTGCACCCAAACCATCGAAAGATCCGTGATGGTGTACAGGCGCATTTCCGGCTGCACGGCGACACTGGGAAGAGCATTACGTTCGGTAATGTAGCCGGAAACCGGCGCATCGATTTCCAGTTCCTGCTGCACCTGGCCGCTGGATTCCAGTCTGGCAATCTCCTTTTGCGGTACGCCCCACTGCTTAAGCCTCTCTGTCGTCGCGTCAAGCAATGACGCTGCGCTAGCCGTAACGCCCGGCACCGAGCTGTGCGTGACTTGTTGTTGATTCTGCTTTGCCGCTAAATATTCGCGTTCGGTGGCCACCAGATCAGGACTGTACATGGTGAATAGCGGCTGCCCTTTGCGAACGTATTGGTACGTAGCATCCGCGAAAACTTTTTGGATGTAGCCGGAAAATCGCACCTGCACATACGCAAGCCGCCTTTCGTCCATCGCGACATTTCCCGTAGTACGAATTTCGTCGTCGACCAGTTTGCTTTCGACCTTGCCGGTCTTCACCCCAATGCTTTGTAGCCGCTGCGGAGAAATTTGCACCGGAACGAGTGGCGCTTCAGTAGCCACAGAAGCGCCCGCCATCGAACTCGCGGGGGATTCCGGTGCAGAAAGCTTTACAGTCTTGGTCTCGCCGCCCGCCATTGGCTTCGCAGCGCGATAGT
>CAXMLS010000396.1:0-2275 GCA_964194235.1 uncultured bacterium
GAAACGGCCCCGAAATTTCGGGGCCGTTTCCTTTTGCGCCTAATCTTTCGATAACTCCCAGATTAAAAAAAAACGGAGAGTGCCCCACCCTTGGTCTGTAAGGGTGGGTCGTGGGGTAACTTCATTGGTAACGGAATTTCGAAGTTTCCTCTGTCTGTCTGAATTTTTAAGGACTAAAGCACAGCAATAACTTCGATTTCCACCAGCGCGTCCATGGGAAGCTTAGCGACCTGCACGGTGGATCGCGCGGGTGGAGCAGCCGCAAAGTAACGCGCGTAGACTTCGTTCATGCCTGCAAAATCCCCCATGTCCTTCAGAAAAACTGTTGTCTTAACCACGTGATGAAAATTTGAGCCGCCCGCTTCAAGAATAGCTTTCACATTTTCCAAAACTCTTTCCGTCTGCTGCGCCGCATCCGTGCCGGTCATTTTCGATGTGGCCGGATCGAAAGCAACTTGCCCGGAAATAAATAAAAATCCATTGGCGCGCACTGCCTGCGAATACGGGCCGATGGGTTTTGGCCCCCGATCGGTCAGAACGATGTCCTTCATGGCGTAGCCTCCTTGGATGAAACGGTTTTCTGTGCAGACGTCTTCTCGTATCTGTCGCGAAAATCTTTCGGCACTCCCGGATGCTTCATCCACAGTCGGACAAATTCAGCGGTGTTCGCGTGTGATTCCTGATCGAAAGCGGCGATCAGGTCATCCAAATCAAAGCCACCGCTGCGCCGCGCGTAAAGCATGTGCCGCACCGCGCTGCGAAATACTTTCGGGCCATAGTGATCCTGAAGTCCGTAAAAAAAGAGAAAACTTTTTGCGCGTAGAACGCTTTTGTCTTCTTTGGTGGGCACGGGTTGATTTTGGGGTATCACTGCGAGTGCGCGGCGAATCGTCTCGGTACGGGCGGTCGGGCCTTCCAGCGCTTCGTGGCCCACCGCCGCCGCAAACAACGGGAACGCCGAAAGTGGTGCATCCTGTTCGTAAAAACCCGGGCTCTGCGCATACCCCAGCCAGCTGGCCGCCAATGCCGGAGCCGCCGCGGAGGCCAATTTCGTTAATCCTGAATTAACATCAACAACCACGGTATCCAGCGAAATCATTTCGCCAGATTTCGGCTCATCCTCGTTGCCCAACAACTTGGCACTCGGCGAAGGACGGCCGGTCTCCGCTTGGTCGGCGCCGCGGCTGGTAAAGCAGGCTTCCGCAACGGGACATTCGACCAGCCAGATGGGATTTTCTTTTTTTCCGCGCGTCTTACCTGGTACTTCGTTGCGTTCTCCGAATACGGTGTCGTAGGTCTGCAACGTTTTGGTAAGTGTGTCGCTCATCGCCCGCAAATTCCCAGCATCCTGCGCCGTGCGGGTCCACAGATAAATCTTGCCACGATCAGAACCAATCTCTTTATTGATATACCGCCCGGCCACCACGTAAGGATAAACGTCAACTTGCCGCTGCCTTGCCCGCACCGTGATTTCGTTCTCGCGCTTGGAAGTCTTTATCTTGTCGCCGCTGGTATGGATTAGAAATCCCTGTGGCACATGCACGGTAAGATTCCATTTCCGGGGCGGCACCCCGCCGGTGGCAAAAATGCCGCGAGCGGGCAGCAGTTCCGCGGCCCAACCCTGCGCTGGAAGAAAAAAAACGTCCGGGGCAAAACCAAGATGCGCCCCACCCTGCTGCGGCGGCGTCTGAATATCCATAGAGATGTGTAAAGTGTGGCGACCCGCCACCGGCCACGCGTTCGGCAGAGTTAAAAGCGTATTGCGTGGATTTTCCACCGATCGATCCGCCGCCAGTGCCTGCCCGTCCCAACTTAGAGTTGCGCTGTCGGATTTAAACTGGCGCCGTCCTGGTAATCGCAATTCCAGAACGGAAAGCGGCTGCGTGCCGGTGTTGCTCAGCTGGTACGTCGCGTCTATCGAGATACGCGGCTGCGCACCGGCATCGAAATGCACATTTATTTCCTGCTTTTCGATGGTGTATCCCGGACCAAAAGGCGCGGTGCAGGAACAGATAAAAAAAGAAACGCCAAACACCGACAGGAGCGGACTCGCGCGAAGATAGCGGCGAAGATAGCGGCGAAGATAAGAACGAAGACTCAACGTTTTGATTGTAGCGAGGATTCCGGCGAAGCAAAAGACGAGGTTGCCGGGCGACCCAGGCTATAACGGCACTTTGGTTACCTCTTTGTACAAGCAAAACGTGGCATGGGACTACGAAAGGACGAAAGCACGAAGGCTAAGAGATTTCCTTAACGCTGTCTCTTATACACATCT
>CAXMLS010000397.1:0-1939 GCA_964194235.1 uncultured bacterium
CCCGGATGGTCGGCAATCCGGAAGTAATGACCTGTTCGGTGATAAGTTCCGAGTAGCCCGTCATCCGTCCGCAATCGGCGGAAACCGCCAACGGAGCTTCAACTTATTCAAATCTCTCAATGCGATCTCTGGCAGGCGAGAGATCCAAAGCGTTGAACGTTCTCGACGAGCTGAAGGCGCTGTCCAAGCAAGGGTACGTCTCTCCGTTGGACTTCGCCGTCGTCTATACTGGGCTTGGCGATCGAAATTCCGCGTTCCAATGGCTGGAGAAGGCGTATAAGGAACGTACGATGCGGATTCAGGAACTCCCGGAACCGCTCTTCGACAGCCTGCGTTCCGATCCACGCTTCCCGGATCTCATGCGGCGCATCGGCCTCTCACCTTAAGGGCGCACGGACTACCTAGTTGGCAGTCATGCAGCACACGATTGGTTCGGGATGAGCATGAACAATTCGGCGTGCGTCCACATGTTCAAGACCCACAACCAACCCCCTTTTGGAGGATAACTCCCTCGATACGGCGTTGTGGAAAACGAAGGACGAGCTTCTGGGCGAGTTGTTGGCAACTCTTCCACAATCCGATAAGGGAAGAGTTGCCCGTCATCCGACAGAAATAACCAAAGATCTGGTCAACACTGCCCAACTTCTCAATAGCTATTCAGATTCGGATTAGCGGCTTCCGGCAGTGACTGGTATAAGCTGTGGGGATTGTGATGAAGCCTTTCGTATTTGCTCTCTGTGTTGTGTTTGCGTGTGGCGCTCTGAGCGCGCAGCAGGCTGTCTGGCAGCCATCGCCAGGACATGCGCAAGTGCCGATATGGCCGGGAGAGGTGCCTGATTCCCAGCCTGTCGCGGGGCCGGAGTTCGATTCCGACGGTGGGGTGGGTAACGTCTCGCGGCCTACGATGACGGTCTATTCGCCAACGGCAAAAAATACGGGCGCTGCGGTCGTGGTGTTTCCTGGCGGGGGCTATCAGACTCTGGCCATCGATTTTGAAGGCACGGAGGTCTGTGATTGGCTGACGCCCAAGGGGATCACGTGCGTGCTGTTGAAATACCGCGTGCCGGGTGAAGGACTGTATCCGAAGCCGACACCGTATCCGGAATCACCGATGGCGTTGGAAGATGCGCAGAGGACGCTGGGGCTGGTGCGCTTTCACGCCGCGGAGTGGCACATCGATCCGCACAAGATTGGAGTGCTTGGGTTTTCGGCAGGCGGGCATCTGTCGGCAGCGATGAGCACGCACAATGAGAAGCGTTTGTATCCCGCCGTAGACGCCGCTGACAAAGAGAGCTGCCGTCCGGATTTTGCGGTGGTTATTTATCCGGGCACCTGTCGCTTCCCGCTGCGGAATGGGATGCCAAGCAGGGCACCAGAAAGTTTGTGGTTCGTCATCCGGCGACTGGCGATAAAGATCTTGCGTTGAATCCCGAGATTCCTGTCACTCGCCAGACGCCGCCGACGTTTTTGCTGCAGGCCGAGGATGACCACGTGGATAACGTAGACGACTCGCTGGCTTACTACATTGCGCTGAAGAAGGCCGGAGTTCCGGTGGAGATGCATTTGTACGCGCAGGGCGGGCATGCGTTTGGTCTGCGGCGCACGAAGTTTCCGATAACGGGATGGCCTCAGTTGGTGGAGACGTGGCTGGGGACGATCGGGATGATTTCGGAATAGCTGTAATTCCCGAGTGTCGGCAACCCGGAAGTTATGGCTAAAGTTGCGATAGGTCCTGATATTGATAAATCGGAAATTCCCATCGGAATGTTATCCGAAGATTGGTTTATTAAGTTCGAGTCTAACTTCAGAACGTTTCTAACAGATGCAAAGAACCAGAGAGCGATATGCGTACACGAAGGCGCACACTCTGTTTTCCTAGTGAGATCAGGGGGGCAAGACATAAAACTAAGCGGACCTAGACCTGTCTCTTATACACATC
>CAXMLS010000398.1:0-7090 GCA_964194235.1 uncultured bacterium
ATGTGTATAAGAGACAGGAACCGGGACGTTGTAAAGCACAGCAAAAATCGGAAGCATCACAAGTTCGGTGAAGAGCAGAAAAATAGTGTTGGCGATGAGCTTGGCGAGGAAAATCGCGAAGGGATCGCTGACGGATAAACGCAAGGCGCTGAGCGTGTCGTTGTTTTGTTCGCGCAGAAAACATGGCTGCAGCATTAGCGAGGCGGCAAATAGAAATGCAAGCCATAGCAGGCCGGGACCGAAGCGCCGTGATTCGTTGTACGTGGGATCAAAGGTGAAGCTGAAAAGAACGATGACCATCAAAACGAAAATAATGGTAGTGGTAAGAAGCTCGCGGGAACGGAATTCGGTGCGAAGCTCTTTGCCAAGCAGGACGGAAGTATTGGAAAGCAGGCTCATTCAGGCGTCGGCGAAGGTCAGAATGGAACGGACCTCGGCTCCGGTGCGCGTGTCGGCGACGATCAAGCCGGCGTCGAGGCGAATGGCGCGCGTGGCTACCATGGAAATTTCAGATTCGCCGTGAAGGCTTACGAGAATGGTGCGGCTGGCATCGCGCATCTGTCGCAGCGTTGCAGCGAGCCAGGAAACGCCGTGCGGATCAAGGCCGGTGCCCGGCTCGTCGAGAAGCAGGATGCTCGGCTCATGAAGCAAGGCGCGGGCAATGGCTACGCGTTGACGCATGCCGCGGGAAAAAGTGCGCACGACGGAGCTACGGCGATCTTCGAGGCCGACTTCCTTTAAGAGCGTGCCAACACGCTGGGCAGGTCGCGGCGTTTGTTGGAGGCGCGCGAAGAGCATGAGATTTTCTTCTGCGGTCAGCTCGTCGTAAACCATGGTGGCGTGGGCAACGTAGCCGGGGACGGATTTGACGCGCGTGGTTGGCGCCGAAGATGGGAAGCTGAGCTCTCCAGAAGATGGACGTGAAAGGCCTGCCGCGATTCGAAGGAGTGTGGTCTTTCCGGAGCCGTTGCGGCCAGCGAGCGCGACACACTCGCCAGGCATAATTTCAAAACGGATGCGGCGCAGGGCGGAAATGCCGCCGAAGCGCTTTTCGATATTTTCGAAGCGAATACCGGTGGGAGAAAACTCGGGCGCGGTCACTGGAAGACCTCAGTGACGAAGTTAGCGAGCAATGAACGAAGTTTGATCAAGGGATGACGCGACGTCGTCAACGATTCGGCCTCAGCCTCGAACCAGGTCACGCAACACTTTTTCCGTGCGTGCCCGCTCCGCTGCGTACTCGGTGTCGGAGATGGTGCCGGCCTGATGGCGCAATTCGAGGCGGAAGAGTTGTTCTTTCAAGGCGTCGAGGCTGGTGGCGACGGCCGCGTCAACATTTTCCAGAGCGCTGGCGGGTTGATCGGCGTGGTCGGCGGCCGCGGTACCATTTGCCGAATTCAATTTTGACTTTCGCGCAGAGACGTTAGCTTCCGGCTCTGACGATGAGTCGCTGGGGACGGTGATCGCGACAGGTTTGCGCGCTAAAAGAATTGCGCCTAACGCGAAAACGCCTACAAATCCAGCAACGATCGGCCACTTGAGAACATCGAGGCGGCCGGGGACTTGTTGAATAGGGACGCCGGTCGATGCGCCTTGCTGCGCTTCCTGACCCGGCTGGCCCTGATCGGGGCCGCCGGCCGCACTTGGCGGAGGCGCGGTGCCGGATATGTTTACGGCTACGGCGGTGCTGGCGGCAACATTTTCGCGGCCATAGATGCTCATTCCCTGCTCCTGTCCGCCGGATTGCAACCCTTCGCCGGAAATTTGCACGGTGGGCGGAGCGACCACCAGCAAGCGACGAGCGGCGTATGAAGACGCCGGAATTTTTACAGAGACCGTGTTATTCGGATACGGGAGTTCGTAAGAATAGCGCACGGTGTTTTCGCCGGGACGAAATGCGTAGGCGATAGCGAAGCGGCCGTTGCTTTTGTCGATGGGCGCCTGCACGACGGGCATGCCCGCGGGACCGGACGCGGCGACCTGCTGCAATTGAGCTTTATCGGGCAACGTGAATTCGAAATTGCCGTCGGGACGAAAATACGCCTGCGGCGGCTGCGTGTCGTTTTGCAGAGAATATTCTTCGCCAACAATTAAATTTGCGCCGTTGGGCTGAAAAAATACTACGCGCGTGGTGACGGCGATGGCTTTGGCGTCTTTGGTGGGTTCGAAGACCGATAGCTCGACGTCGCTTTTTCCCGGCGGGACCGGCTGGTGAAAATTCACGCCATGATAAACGGCGCGCACGAGCATGGGCTGCGCGCCGAGTGCCGGGTTGTCGAACGTGAACTGTCCCTGCGCGTTGGACTGAGTAGTCGCTACGGGCTGCATGCCGCCCTGCAATTGGATCAGGATGACCTGAATACCAGCGGCAGGCTTGTTGGTGGTGCCATTTTTTACGATGCCATGGACGGTGCCGGCCAGGGAGGCGATGGGCAGTGCTGCGTACGTCAGTGCGAAGATGAATACGGACGGAAGCACCGAAGTCCGGATTCGCGTAGCTAACCGGTTCACTGAGGACCTCGCGTGGCGGGAGCGGAGCGAGGCCCGCGGGGGCGGCGCACCTGCGCGTCGGTGACCTGATCGATTTCCGCGAGCACCATCGCGGCTTCGTTTTCGAGCGAAATTTTCATGGCCTCGAAATCGCTTTCCGCGTATTTGCCGGAGCGAAATTCGAACCGGAGATCGCGGAGGTTATCGTAAATGGTGTCGCGGCGCTCCATCAATTGATCGAGTTTGGTGCGATGCGGCGCAAGGTCGGAGGCGTCCGGCTGGATGTAAAAAATGAAGGTCAGAGTGGCCACCGCGAGTGCGAGACACGCGCCGAGCATGGCCCAGTCGGTGGACGATACGGAATCAAAAAGCAGTGCAGCCGGCGGGAACATTAGTCCTGCGTCTCCCGCGCGGCCTGCGCACGCGCTCTTGCCAACGCTTCAGCAGAAATGCCCGATGGATTTGCCGAACCCGCTACAGCGGGAACCGGACGCTTGCGCCAACGGGAAATTACAAAAATGACCAGCACCACTCCGATGGCGAGATACACGGCGGGCATGCTCCAGGCAATCAGGCTGAAACCAGAATGTGGCGGCTCGGCATAAACTTTGGTGCCAAACTCCTGCACAAAGGCCTGCGTGATGGTGTCTTCGGAATCGCCGCGCGCGATTCCCTGATCGATCTCCTTTAGCATGGCCGTGGAGGTGGTGCAGCCTACGTGGTTGCACTGAGTCAGGACCTGGTTGCAATTGCACATGCACATGAATTTGCCGCCGATTTGATGCGCGCGATCATTTTGTTGCGCGGTCAGCGGAAGAACGAGCAGCGGCAACGCAGCTGCCGTAGCTAAAACTAGAGAGGTTATAAAGTGACGGGGCTTAGTCATGGCCTTCTCTAAAAGTTGGTGAGGGCGTAAGAGTTCCGGCGATGGATTGCGAGGATGTAGGTTGCTGAGCGCCGGCCGGTACCGCTGCCAGAACCAGAACTGCGCGGCGGTTGGGCAACAGCGCTACCAGGGTGCCGAGGACCACTATCACGCCGCCAAACCAAATACATTTCACCAGCGGATTGAGATAAACGTGAATTACAGGCGCCTGCGTTTCCGGGCTTTGTCCGGCGTAAACGACGTAGAGGTCCTGCTTCAGCGTGGAATAAATGGCGACCATTGTTCCAGAAGCCTGGTTCGCGGGAAAAACGCGGCGCTCGGGATAAAGCATCATAAGCGGCTTGTTGTCACGCATGACTTCCACGATCATGCGCTCGGCGGTGTAATTCTTTTCCTGCTTGGTGTCGAAATTTTGCAGCAGCAATTTGTAGCGGCCGATTTGAATAGTGGAACCGATCTGCATTTCTTTTTGCACGTCGCGATTGAAAGCCGCGCCTGCAAGGCCGATGAAGATCAGCACCATGCCCATATGCACGATGTAACCGCCATAGCGGCGGGTGTTGCGCATGGTGAGATCGACCGCAGATGCGAGGAAAGAAGCGCCGGAGCGCGCGCGAATGACTTTGGCGCCGCGATAAAACTCCATGGTGATGGTGGCGGTAACGAAGACGCACAGGATGAAGCAAATCAAGGAATAGAATTCGCGCACGCCCAGCGGAAACGCGATAACGCCAGCGACGATTCCGGTGAGCAATGGCCAGCCGAAATTGCGCTTCAAGCTATCGAGCGATGTTTTGCGCCACGCGAGCAGCGGGCCGACGCCAGTAAGGAACAGCAGCAGCAAACCGATGGGAATATTTACTTTGTTGAAGAACGGCGTGCCCACGCTGATGCGATTGCCGGTAAACCATTCGGAAAAGACGGGGAAAAGCGTGCCGGAAAGTACGGCAATGCAGGACACCAGTAAAATTAAATTATTGAACAGGAAGCTGGATTCACGGGAGACGATGGAATCGAGCTGGTTTTCGCTCTTCAGATAATCGCGATTCTTTGCGTAGGCTGCCAGGCACACCAAAAGAATGATGGCCATGAAACCTACGAACCAGCTTCCGATATTGGAGCTGGCGAACGCGTGCACGGAACTGACCACGCCGCTGCGGGTGAGAAACGTTCCAAGAATGCAAAGCAGAAACGTGCAAAAGACCAGCCAGACGTTCCACACTTTCATCATGCCGCGTTTTTCCTGCATCATCACGGAGTGCAGAAAAGCGGTGCCGGTAAGCCACGGAAGCAGCGAAGCATTTTCCACGGGATCCCACGCCCAGTAACCGCCCCAGCCGAGAACGGCGTAGGCCCAGTGTGCGCCAAGCAGGATCCCCGCGGTTTGAAATCCCCAGGCGATCATGGTCCATTTACGCGTGAGGTGAATCCACTTCTCGCCGGGATACCGCGCTAGCAACGCTCCGAGAGCGAACGCGAATGGAATGGTGAATCCGGTGTAGCCGGAATAAAGATTCGGGGGATGGATGACCATTTCCGGATATTGCAGCAACGGATTCAGGCCGTTGCCATCGGCGCGCGCGACGAGATCCATGGCGCCGTTGACTCCGGGGACGCCCAGCGCTTTGAATGGGCTGGCGACGAAATTATTCAAGGTGAGGAAAAAAATCTGCACGCCGGCAAGGACGACACCGACATATGGCATCAACTCGCCATTTTTGTGGCGGTAGGCGAGCAGAACCGAGAACACGTAGACCGCGAGGAGAAAACTCCAGAAAAGCAACGAGCCTTCCTGGCCGGACCACAGCGCCGCAACTTTATAAAATGCGGAGAGATTGCGGTTGCTGTGCGCGACAACATAGGCGCTGGCAAAATTGTCGCTGAAAAAAAGATATTCGAGGCTGAAGGTCGCGAGGAAAATCAAGCCGCACGTTGCGAGGCCGGCCTGGCGGGTGCTTTTTACTAATAGCGGATGGCGCGTGCGAATCGCGGCGATTCCACCGACGAACGCATATACCGCGCATACAAAAGCCAGAACCAGCGCAAACGAGCCGAATACATCCACGAAACTCCACCTCCTCCCTGACTAGCAGGGAGTGTTACATGCTGCTGGTGCGTGTTCCCGGAGCAACGGTGCCGCCGGGCGCAGCTTCATATTTGGAAGCGCATTTGGCCTGCACGTGCTCAGCGACAAAACGGCCATCGGGAGCGGGACGGCCCTCGACCAATGCCTGCGATTTATCGATGAACGTATCGGGCAGCGGTTCGCTGCCCACGTAACTAACGGGGAGAAGCTTCCCTTCCCCTTGCAGAACGAAATCGACGCGGCCCGACAGGCGGTGAATGCTGCCTGGTTCTACGGTGCCGCCGACACGCATGCGATGGCTTAGCGAGGCGCCTTGCAAGGTTTGCAGTTCGGCAATGGTGTGGTAGTAGGTTTTGCTTTCACCATAGCCGAGCCACGCAAGAAAGCCGAGTGAGATCAAAATAACGCCGATGCCCACACCAAATTTCGCGCGTTTCTGCACAGCTACACCTCGCAGTGGCTTGGTCCCAAGAAGCTTGATTCTATCACAGCTAAAAACGTTGATTGGCGCGGGCCGGAGCGGTTATCGGGCGCTACCGAGCGACGCCTGCACGGGTACTTTCCGGGCCGAATGAGGGAAGATTTTCAGCGACTCACGGGCAAGGCGAGCGCGTCCTGGAGGCGTGTCATAGCTTTTGAGTCATCGAGGGCGAATGGAAGACCATCGTGGAGAAGGAGTTCGCAATCGAGCTGCGCAGACAAAAATCTATCGATATACGGGGCCAGTGATGGCGAGAACAGGGCTACGCGTTTTGGTTTTAGAGAACGACGGATCCTGGTGAGCACCGTGGGGATGCGCGAGACGAGCAGGGCGTCGAGTGAGCGATCGCCGCCCCCATCTATTTCCAGTGGACATTCGAGAACGTGTGTCAAGAAAAGTCCGTGCCGCTGAAATTCAGAATGAAGGGCGTTGGCGTTTTTGTCTGTGATGAGGATACCCGCAGCGGCGAAGAGCTGCGCTGCTTCTCCCGTATGGCGGCCATCAGGCCAATAGAGAAAATCCGATTGGAACTCTGGTGACACAGCGCCGAGCAGCAGCGTGTTCATGTGGATGGGGCGATAACGCGTGGACCACTCCAGGCGCTGCAGGCGGCGCGCGGTGTGTTGCGGAGAAGCTGGCTGGCCACAACCGTCGCACAAGATTAAGTTTTCAGCAGACATGATCTGGCAACAAATGTAATGCAGCGGGATTGCGAGCGCAAACGGAAGGCAGAAAATCTGGGTGAATTAGGAGGAAACCGTGGAGTCCGAAGGAAGCTTGGCGCGCAGGCACCAGCGAAGTTCCTGGCTGAGTTCGGAAACATCCATTCCGGCCATGACGATGAATTTGCAGCTCAACATTTCGCGGGGTTCGTCATCGTCGGGAAGCTGACAGGACACGCGGCAATATTGGCAGTCCTGGTTCCAGCAGAAGCGTCCGTACGGGATGGTTTCGGGGCTGATAAATTGGAAGCACCGCAAGAGGGAGTTCCGTTCCGGGACCTGAAATTTCTTTCCCAAGACGGTGATCTCTACCAGCTTTTCGTAAGGGCGGAACGGCTCCGACATTGCAAACTCCTCCGCGGGCGGGCCCAAAGGGAAACGAGCCGATGACTTAGTTAGAGTAGAACCTGTCTCTTATACACATC